>CABSKX010000028.1 GCA_902478365.1 uncultured Collinsella sp.
GACATGTACTGGCCGCTAATGGCGCGGTTGAGTAGCGGATGCGAACCCTCGTCATCGTTGAGCTCGGTCCAAACATCGTTGGAGACGCCGCCGATAAACACCGAAGGATCGAACTTGGGCTCGCTGGCCATGCCCAGAATCTCGCCGTTATTGGGGTCGAGGCACACCACGGCACCGTTGCCGGCGTCGCTGTGGCCTGTGGTCTTAGCGAGCTCAATGGCACTTGCAAGCGCCGTCTCGCAGGCTTGCTGAATCTTGAGGTCAAGTGTGAGCTTGATGTCGGAGCCGGCCTTGGCGGGCACAGCGCCGGCCTGTCCGGTCACATTGCCCGAAGCATCGACCTTCACCGTCTGCTCGCCGCGAATACCCTGCAGCAAGTTCTCGTAGTAGCTCTCGACGCCCGCCTGACCCACGATATCGCCCGACTGGTACGTAATCTGACCGGCGGCGCTATCGTTATCGCCCGAAGCCTTCTTGTTCTGCGCCTCGAGCTGCTCGGAGGTAATGGTGCCGGTATAGCCCAAAATGTGACAAGCCGTCTCGCCGTACGGGTACTGGCGCTCGGTGCGCTCGGCAATCTTCACGCCCGGGAACTCGCCGGCATGTTCCTTGATATAGGCAACCGTGGAGCGGCGCACGTCCGTCGCGATGGTATGCAGGCTCTGAGCGCCCTCGGAATTGTCCTGGATATTGCGCAGCACCGCGACGTAGGGCATACCGAGCACGTTGGCAAGATGGCGCACCAGCACGGTGTCATCGGCCAAGTCGCGATAGGCAACGACGGCAAGTGAAGGACGGTTTTGCACAAGTGCCACGCCATTGCGATCAAGGATTCGCCCGCGCACAGCCGGCGTGGTGACGGTACGGGTCTGGTTGCTCTTGGCCTGCTTGTCGTAGTAGTCCGACGAGACCATCTGCATGCCCCACAGCTTGACGGCGAGCGCGGCAAACATCGCGCCCACGCCGGCGGTGAGGATGGAGAAGCGACCCTTGAAGGCGGTCGCGGCAGTATTACCCTCGCCCTCGGTGGCGCGCGGGGCCGTTCCATGCTGTGTATCGTAGGTAAAACGGGAATCGCCGCGTCGCATGATGACCAGCGCGACAACAATGGCCACGACCAGCACGATACCGGCGATGATAACCGTCATCTGGGAAGACATCTACGGGCCTCCCCTATTTGAGTTTGCGGGTCTTGGGCTTGAAGCGCATACCCGTCTGATGACCACCGCGTGCGGAGAATCCGTAACCGGACTGCGGCACGACACCGGACATCAAAAACGGAATGGCAACCAGACCCGTCAGGATCGAAGACGGCAGCGCATGGCCAAAAACAGCCACCACAAAGCTCGTCTCCAAACCCATAAACAGCAAGATGATGCTGTAGACCACGTTGATGGCAAGCGCGAAGGCGCCCACGGTAATACCGCGTGCGCTCGGGGAGCCGCCCGTCTGACCGGCCGCGCTGTGCACCAGGGCAAAACTGCCTACCGTCAGCAGTAGCGACATAACGCCCACCGGCACGGCAGCAGAAAGATCATAGAACAGGCCGCTGCAAAAACCGCAGACGACAGCCCGCGTGGGATCGCCCGAGAACACGCTCAGGCACACCAGGATAATCATAAAGTTGACGCGACCGCCCGCAATGGAGATCTGCGGCGCCAGGCCCGCCTGCAGCAGTACGCATACAATGGCGGCGATTACAAACGTGCGGGAGCTCGCCCCCTGCTCGTGTAGATCCATGGACATGCCCCCTATTCGCTCGAGCCGGAATCGGTCGTCTCGGACGTGTCGGAACTGTCATCCGAGCCCTCGTCCTTCGTCTTGGTCGCAGCATCGCGCGACGTTCCCTGCGGCGTGCTATTAGCGGTGCTCACATCCTCATCCGAGGCCGACTGTTCGTCGGTCAGCGAGGTAATGACGAGCACCTCCTCGTTATTCTCTGCCGTGGTCTGGGCGCGTACGACGATGGTGTAATACACATCGTTGGCCGACTTCTCCACCGAGGAAACGGTGCCGAGCGGCAGTCCCTTGGGGAACACGCCACCGATGCCCGAGGTCACGATGATGTCGCCAACCTTAACGTCCGAGTCGACGCTCACGTACTCAAGACGCAGGGTGCCATCAGCCTGACCCTGCAGCATGCCCTGGGCGCGCGTGTCCTGCACCATAGCCGACACGCCCGAGTTCTCGTCGCCAATCAGGCGCACGGTAGAGGTCTTGGCCGATACCTCAATAATCTGGCCGATAACACCGGCAGAACTCGTCACGGGCATGTTGATGGTAAGGCCGTCGGCAGATCCCTTGTCGATGGTAACAGTCGAGGTCCAGGCATCACCCGACGCACCGACGATACGAGCAGCAGTCGACTTAAGGTTGTAGGTCGATTGCAGCCCGACCAGGCCCTCCAGGCGCTCGGCAGTCTTTTGAGCCTCGGAAAGCTCGGCGACCTTAGAGGTCAGCACCTCGTTTTGCTTCTTGAGGTCGTCGAGCGACTCCTGCGAAGCCGTGAGGTTGGAAAACACGTTGCCGATCGCGTTGAAGGGAGCCGCCACGACCGAGCCCACAAAGCGCACCGGCGAGGTAATCGTCGTCACACCCGAGCGCACGGCATGAATCGGCCCGGCCTCGCCCTCACGGATATAAAACGTGAGCAGCAACACCGAAATCAGGCTGAAAACAATCAACGGGCGCATACCCGTTGATTGTCGCTTGGTATTCAGATTTGGAGAGAAACCCGAAGATCGTGCCAAATGGAATCCACCTTTTGGAAATTAAGCATTGGTTTGGACGAAGCCACCGTCAAAGGCGTTGGCCTCGAGCACGCGGGCGCAGCCGTTTACGACGTTATCGAGCGCCGTGGGGCTGACGTTGACCGAAACGCCGGTCTCGTCGCGCAGGCGCACGTCGAGGCCGCGAAGCAGCGCACCGCCACCGGTCAGCAGAATGCCGTAGTACATAAGGTCCGAGGCAAGATCGGGCGGCGTGGCGTCCAGAGCGTCCTTAACGGCCTTGGCCATCTCGTCGAGCGGCTTGTTAAGCGCGCGACGAATCTCCTCGCTCTCAATGCGCACGGTCTTGGGCAGGCCCGTGATAACGTCGCGTCCGTTGACCTCGACGTCGAGCTCGTCCTTGAGCGGCACGGCGGAGCCGACCTTGATCTTGATGTCCTCGGCCGTGCGCTCGCCGATGGCCAGGTTGTAGGCATCGCGAACATGGGTGAGGATAGCTTGGTCGAACTCATCGCCGGCAATGCGGATGGACTGCGACACGACAATACCGCCCATAGCGATAACGGCGACCTCGGTGGTGCCGCCGCCGATATCGATGACCATGGAGCCCGTGGGCTCCTCGACGGGCAGGTCGGCGCCGATGGCAGCCGCCATGGGCTCCTCGATCAGATAGGCCTGGCGAGCGCCGGCCTGGATCGTGGCCTCAAAGACGGCGCGCTTCTCGACCGACGTGACGCCGGAGGGAACGCAGACGACGACGCGCGGACGCGGAGTCCACGGATAGCGCTTCTCGGAAGCCTTGTCGATAAAGTAGCGAAGCATGGCCTCGGTGACATCGAAGTCGGCGATGACGCCGTCCTTAAGGGGACGAACGGCCACGATGTTGCCGGGCGTACGGCCGAGCATGCGCTTGGCCTCGATGCCGACTGCCAGGATGCGCTCATCGTTCTTGTCGATAGCGACAACGGAGGGCTCGCGGATGACGATGCCCTTGCCGCGCACGGAGACGAGCGTATTGGCGGTGCCGAGGTCGATGGCGAGATCGCCCGCATAGCTACCGAAGAACATATCCATCAAAGAAAACAACGCAACTCCTGATGTGTTGGATGATTGCTGGAAAACTACTAGCCCATCATACTAGCGCAAGCCCGGCACCTCACTTGCGGTGAAGCGCCGGGCAGAGCCAAATCTCATAAGGTCACTACTGGTTGTCAGCGGCCGAGAAATCGATATCGAAGGAGGAAACGGCCCAACCGATATGGTTGTCGGAGCGCACGAATTTAACGGTGTACTCCTGTTCGCCGCCCTTGGACAGCGAAGCCTTCACCTTGGCGGTGGTCTCGGTCATGGACTGATCCATACCCTCGATGGAGACGGTGGCGCCCTGCGGGATCGAGGAGATGATCATCGCCTTGGCGTCCTCGGACAGGCTCGAGGCCAGGCAGGACTCGGCCTTGGCGGTATCGCCGTCGCCAGCAGCCTGGAACAGGTCGGTGATGACGGACTCCTGCGAGGGGTAGCCCATGCCGCGCGTATAAGCATAGCCAAGACCGCCGGCAGCGATCACGATGAGCAGAAGCAGTACCAGGAAGATCTTGAGACCCGTGTGGCGGTGGCGACGACGAACCTTGGCCTGCTTGCGGTCCTGCTGGACCATCTCGGACTCGGACAGCGTAAAGAAGCCGGTGTCAGAGGGGTCGGGCATAAACTGACCGGTCGCGCCCGTGGGATCGAGCGGGTCGACAGCGGGAGCGTCCATCGCGGGAGCCGGGGCCGTGGACATGGCCGTCTGGGCCGAAAGCGCGGCGAGCGAATCGTGCACGCGGGCAAGCTCGTCGGCCTGCTCGGGCGTGAGCTGGTAGATACCGTCGGCGGTAGCGGCGTTAAAGGCATCGAGCGCATCGGAGGGACGGCCGGCGGCGGAAAGCGCTTGGCCCATGCCGGCGTTGAGGGCGCGCGTATCGTCGCGCGGGCCGGCAAAGTCGATAGCCGTGCGGTAGGTCTCAACGGCGTCCGCGGGGCGGCCGAGCTTGATGAAGCAGCGGCCCAGATCGCCGAGGGCGGCGGCAGGAGCCGGGTTGGCGCCGTCGATGGCAGCCTGACGGAAGGCAGTACCGGCGTTGGCAAAGTCGCCCGACTGGAACAGTGCGTTGCCCAGACCCAGGTAGGCCTTAAAAGGCGTGGCGTAGGAAGCGTCCTGGGTAGCTGCAGAGAACGCCTGGGCGGCCGTGGTGTAGTCGCCCACCGCGGCGAGTGCCTTGCCGCGGTTGGTGAGCAGGGCGCCGCGCTTGCCATAGGCGCCGTCGTTGAGGGCGGCGGCGTAGGCCTCGGCGGCCTCGGCGTACATGCCCAGATGCATCAGGGCGTTGCCGCGCAGGTGGTCGGCCTCACCCATGATCTCGTTGGGAGCCTTTGCCGCGCCAAGCATCTGGGCGGCAGCGGAAAAATCACCCGCGCGATAAGCGGCGCGGCCCTGTTGGATCAGCTGGCTATTCAAGGAAGTCCCCTTTACTCGTGAACGATCTCGACATGAACGATCTCGTCGCCGGCGCGCAGCTGCGAGATGACGTCGAGGCCCTCGACCGTGGTGCCAAAGACGGTATAGCCGGAGTCGAGGTTGTGCTGGGCACCCAGGCAGAAGTAGAACTGCGAGCCTGCGGAATCGGGATCCATGGAGCGGGCCATGGCAAGCGCGCCGTCAACATGGCTGTTGCGCGGATTGGTGGCAAACTCGCCCTTGATGCAGTAGCCGGGGCCGCCGGTACCGGGCATGCCGTCAGGACCCTCAAGGCCGGCAGCGACGTCGGCGCCGGACATATCGCGGGTATTGGGGTCGCCGCCCTGGATCACAAAGCCGGGCACATAGCGATGGAACTTAAGGCCGTCATAGAAGCCCATCGTGGAAAGCTCGCAAAAGTTCGCCACATGGATGGGGGCGCCCTCACCGTCAAACTTGACCTTGATGGTGCCCTTCGACGTCTCGATCACCGCGCACTCGTCACCGACGAGCTGGTACTCGGGCGTATAGAGCTCTTTCTTAAAACCAAACATGTGGTTCCTTCCTCGTGCGTTTAAAGCATATTTGTACGAATTGTAGCAATAAGCACGGGCTTCCATCAATTGCGCACGCAGGTTATGCCGCCGGAGGGCAACAAATTACGAACGCTGCTGCGGCCTCCAGGCGCTCACGTTGGCGTCGTACTGGTTAAGCGCGCTGTTGCCGCCTTGTGCGATGGGCGCCAGGATCTCGCTCTGACGGGCGCTCAGCGACTCGCCGTCGGGAATGGACAGCGAGATATCCCAGCTCTGGCAGATCACGTCGACACGCTCGTACATCCATTGGGCAAGCTGCTTTAGATGATCGATGTCCTCCGCATAGACCGTGTCGTCCTGAACCTTGAGGTTGTTGAGCTCATCTTGGGTCTTTTTAATCTGATCGCGCAGGGCATAGGCGCTCTGCGACAGCTCCTGGCGGGTGGAAAGCGGCGTACGCAGATACCCGTTATTAAACGAATCGATGACCTCGCCGATCTGATCCTCGTCGCTGTACGACACGATGGTCTGGTACAGGCCGTCGAGCCTGGCATAGAGCTGGTCGTCGGTTAAGACGGTCTCCTCCTGAACGACCTCGGAAGCATCCTCCTGCTTGGACTCTTTCTCGGTGGCCTCGCCCTTTTGGCGCGACGGGAAGGTAGTCTTGGCTGCTTGGCCAAACTGGTCGTAGAAGCCGGGCATGACGCCCATGGGATCGGCAGTCACAAACCAATAGGCACCACCGCACACGGCGGCGAGCACCGCAATAACGATGATCGGCTTGGGGATATGGCGTTTGTGCTTGTGATAGGCATCCTCGTCGGGGTGGACCTTGCGCTTGGCCTTTTGCTTTTTGGGCTGGGTATCATCGCGCAGGGACACCGGCGTGGGGATATCCACCTTGGGGATGCCAAAGTCCTTATCGAAGGCAGGCAGCACGCAGGTCTCGTTGGGGTCGGCTGCGTCGGAGAGCACCGCGGCGGCAGACGCCGGCGCGTGGGGTACCTCGGTATCGATCTGCTCCTGCGTCAGGCGCGGAAAACCGGCCGTGCGCCCTGCGGCCAGGTCGGATGCGGCCGCGTCCTTGGAAAGGATGCCCGGCGCGGGGCGTCCACACTTGGGACAGGTACGGTCGTGCGGGGACAGACGGGCGCCGCAGCCGTCGCAGAACACGAACTCGGTATGCTCGGGGCCATCGCCCGGACCAACGTATGCGTTGCAATAGGGGCAGAACAAGGCGCCGTCCTCGATGGTCTTTAGGCAATGCGGGCAGATCACGGCATCCTCTTTCCGAAGCAATTCAAATAATTGAGGTTAGAGCATAACATCGACACGGCCCCACAAGCGCAAGACACCAATTCAACATCGCCGCTCACCCCTAAGTTGCGGTGAAATAGGGGCTGAATAGGAGGTTAAAACGCTTAAACAGTCCCTATTTCACCGCAACTTAGGGAGGCGTTGGGGCTAGTCTTTCTTTACGGGCTTATTCTTCTTGCTGGGCATCGATACCTTGATGCCCTGGGCCGATTTGGTCACGCGGGAGCGCTTGGCAACGGCGCCCTTCTTTTTCTTGGGCTGGGCCTGGGCCACGCCCTCGAGTGCACGGGCCTCGGCCTCGCGGACAGTGCGCGCCTCACGGCGCTGCGCCATATCGGCGGCAACGCGCTTGGCAAAACGCCCGGCGGTCGATCCCGTCGAGCTCACCTTGCCGCCGCCGCGACCCAGGCGAACGCGCACGCCACGGCCAAAGCCGGTAGCCGCATGACGGCGACGGGGCTTAAGCGAGTCCATCATCGTGGCAAGCTTAAAGAACACCGCGCAGGTAAAGACGATGATAACCGCCAAAATGACCATCTGACCCATCGACAGGTTGGCGATGGACAGCAGCTCCGGGAACCCGATAACGCCCGTCAAAATACCGGCGACGACAAACACGAAAAGCACCACGCGCAAGGGCGTGAGCGGCTGCGAGATGCGCCAGATCAGGCTGACACTCGCCGCGCACGACGTGAGCAGGCACATGGTCGAAAGCGTAAGCTGGCTAAAGCCAAATACGCGCGCCACAAAGATATCGAGCGCCGCGGCCAAAATGACCGCAATCGACGCCGGCAGCGCACGCTTAAGCACGTTGGTCAAGAACGACCCCTTCACGCGGGCGTTGTTGGGCTCCAGGCCCAGCACAAAGCCCGGCGCGCCGATGCAAAAGAAGTTGATGAGCGTCATCTGAATGGGCTCGAATGGATACGGCGGCAGCGCGATGCACAGCGCCGCCAGGCCCATCGAGAAAAGCGTCTTGGTCAGAAAGAGCGCGGCAGAGCGCTGCAGGTTATTGATAGAACGACGGCCCTCGGCCACCACAGCGGGCATCGAGGCAAAGTCATTATCGACGAGCACGATCTCGGCCACATTACGTGCGGCATCGGAGCCGGCGGCCATCGCCACGGAGCAGTCGGCCTCCTTGAGCGCTAGCACGTCGTTGACGCCGTCGCCCGTCATGGCCACGGTGTGCCCGCGGCGTTTGAGCGCCTGTACGAGCTCGCGCTTCTGCTGCGGCGTCACACGCCCAAAGACGTGGTAACGGTCCACTGCCGCATCAATCTTGGACGGCGTATCGAGGGTTGTCGCGTCCACGTAAGCATCGGCGCCCGGCACGCCCACCACGCGCGCGATCGACGACACCGTACGCGGGTCGTCGCCGCTGATCACGTTGAGGGTCACGCCCTGCTCGTTAAAGTAGCCGATAGTCTCGGCTGCCGAGGTACGAATCTCGTCACGAATAGTCACAAAACCCACGGGCTCGGCCTCGCCCACCATATCGCCATCGGGCGAAAAGCCGTCCACGCGCGCCACCACAAGTACGCGGCAGGTATCGGCAAGCTCGGCCACACGATTCTCGACCTGAGCAAATGCGCGATCAGAGAGCACAAACTGCGCGGCGCCCATCACATAGGAGCCCTGCGCAAACGACGCGCCGCTCCACTTTTTTGACGACGAGAACGGAATGACCGACAGCGGCTCGGACACCTCGACCGGACGATCGGCGTAGTAGTTGAGCAGCGCCTGGCAGGTCTCGTTGGCATCTGCCGAGGTCGCACGTGCTACGTTGGCAAGCGCAAAGTCGAGCACCGTGGTCTCGACGGGGACAGCCGCCTCGTCCGAGTCCGCGCCAAAGCCAACACCCTCAACAGGCAGCGGGTAGGTGCCCTCGACCTCCATACGGCCCGAGGTGATGGTGCCCGTCTTGTCCAGGCACAAAACGTCGACGCGCGCGAGCGTCTCGATGCAGTAGAGCTGCTGTGCCAGCACCTTGCGACGCGCCAGGCGCACCGTGGCGATCGCGAGCACCGACGAGGTCAGCAGCACCAGGCCCTGCGGAATCATGCCCAGCAGGGCACCAACCGTGGACAGCAGCGCCGAAGAAGGCACACGGCCGGCCAGCAGCTCGGAGAAACACCAAGAAAGCGCGCTATCGCCCGGGGTTCCCGCGGCATCCCACAGCTCGCTCACACTCGAAGCAAAGAGCGCCAGACCAAGCGGAATCATGATAATGCTCGCGAACCGCACGATGGCATTCAACGCGTTCATGATCTCGGAATTGACCTTTTTGACGTACTTGGCCTCGTTGTTGATCTTTGCCACGTAGTTATCGGCGCCGACATGGATCACGCGGGCGCGCAGCAGGCCTGAGTCGATAAAGCTGCCGCTCATGAGCTCGGAGCCGGGCTGCTTTTTGATAAGATCGCTCTCGCCCGTCAGCAGACTCTCGTTGACGAGCGCCTCGCCCGACACCACCACGGCGTCGGCGGGAATCTGGTCACCGCGCCCCAGGCGAATGATATCGTCGAGCACGATCTGGTCCAGGTCGAGCTCCACCTCGGCGCCGTCGCGCACCGCGATGGCCTTCTTAGAGGTGAGCAGCGTAAGCTTGTCGACCATCCGCTTAGATCGCATGGACTGAATGACGCCAATGGCCGTGTTCAAGAACACCACGAACAAGAACGTCAGGTTCTTAAACGAACCGGTCAGCAGGACCAGAATCGCCAAGACCACGTTGATTAAGTTGAACAGCGTGCAGAGGTTCTCGATGATGAGCTCTTTGACTGACTTGGTCTTGAGCTCCATGTTGCGGTTGATTTTACCGGCGGCGAAGCGCTCCTCGACCTCGGCGGTCGAAAGCCCGCGCTCGATATCCGTTGCTGCCATACCACGTCCCATCACGTCGCGTCGGTATAAGAAAACCGCCCGGACCATGCGAGGTTCGGACGGTCTTACGTTCGATGGTGCCCCATGTTGGATTCGAACCAACGGCCTTCTGCTCCGGAGGCAGACGCTCTAATCCCCTGAGCTAATAGGGCGAACGGTAGGCATTATACCCAAGTGCGCCACGGGCTAACAAAATAATAGAAAAAGCTTTGCAATTACGTGGGAGACGCACCGCGACGGCGCGCTTTAGGCGGAAAAAGCGAGTCAGATAGTATAAACTCTCATGCACCATATAATACGGCTCGCGATGCGGGCCGTTTTTGCAAGGGCTATCCATCGAGGTGAGAGGCACACCATGATTGCGATTTTAAAGCAGAGCGCCAGCGACGAGGCCGTAAGCCACATTGTTAGCTGGATCGAGAAAAAGGGGCTCAAGACCGACGTCTCGCGCGGCGAGAACGAGACCATCATCGGCTTGGTGGGCGACACGACCAAGATCGACCCGTTCCTGCTCGAGTCCATGGACGTCGTCGAGCGCGTGCAGCGCGTCTCCGAGCCGTTCAAGCGCGCCAACCGCAAGTTCCACCCCGAGGACTCCGTCATCGACTGCGGCCACGGCGTCAAGATCGGCGGCGACCAGTTCCAGGTCATCGCCGGCCCCTGCTCCGTCGAGGGCGACAACCTCATCCGCATCGCCCGCCGCGTAAAGGCCGCCGGCGCCACGATGCTGCGCGGCGGCGCCTACAAGCCCCGCACCTCCCCCTACGCCTACCAGGGCATGGGTCCCGCCGGCCTGGACCTGCTGTGCGAGGCATCCGCCGAGCTCGACATGCCGATCGTCACCGAGATCATGGACCCGCGCGACGTACAGGTCTTCCTCGACAAGAAGATCGACGTCATGCAGATTGGCGCTCGCAACGCCCAGAACTTCCCCCTGCTCAAGGAGGTCGGCAAGACGCAGACCCCGATCCTGCTCAAGCGCGGCATGTCCGGCACCGTCGACGAGCTGCTTATGGCAGCCGAGTACATCATGAGCGAGGGCAACGACAACGTCATCCTGTGCGAGCGCGGCATCCGCACCTTCGAGACCCGCACTCGCAACACCTTCGACCTCAACGCCGTGCCGGTGCTGCACCACCTATCGCACCTGCCCGTCGTCGCCGACCCCAGCCACGCCACCGGTTACACCCGCTATGTCGAGCCCATGGCGCTCGCCGCGACCGCCTGCGGCGCCAACGGTCTGGAGATCGAGGTCCACGACGACCCGAGCCACGCTTGGTCCGACGGTGCCCAGGCCCTCACCCCCGACCAGTTCGACGACACCATGCGCCGCATCCGCGCCATCCGCGAGGTCGTCTGCCAAGAGACCGTTCAGGAGTAGCCCATGGGTACGGTGAGAAACGCATGCGTTAACCAGGGTGGCCCCAAGTGTGCCGGCATCGTGGGCCTGGGCCTCATCGGCGGCAGCTTCGCCCGCGGCTATGCGCAGGCGGGCGTCCGCGTGCTGGCATGGGACCCCGATGACGACGTCATGACGGCCGCCAGCATGGGCACCGTTGCCGGCGAGCTCAACGACGAAACGCTCGGCGAATGCGACATCATCGTCTTGGCATGCTACCCCGAGGCCTGCATCGAGTGGCTCGAGACGCACGCCCAGGCGCTCGCCGACGCCACCGACACCGAGGCAGTCATGGGCCCCGTGGTGATCGACACCGTGGGCGTCAAGGGCATCGTGTGCGAGCGCGCCTTTGAGCTTGCCCACAAGCACGGTTTTTACTTTGTGGGCGCGCACCCCATGGCGGGCACGCAGTTCTCGGGCTACGCGCATTCCCGCGCCGACCTGTTCCAGGGCGCCCCGCTCGTGCTTGTACCGCCCGCGGTGGACGACGCACTTAAGCTGGAGCTTTTGGGCCAGGTGCGCGAGATGGTACGTCCCTTAGGCTTTGGCAAGTTCAGTGTAACGAGCGCCGCCGAGCACGACCGCGTCATCGCCTTTACGAGCCAGCTCGCGCACGTCGTCTCCAACGCCTATGTTAAGAGCCCGACCGCTCAGGTCCACCACGGCTTTTCGGCCGGCAGCTACCGCGACCTCACCCGCGTGGCGCATCTCAATCCGCAGATGTGGTCCGAGCTCATGATCGACGACGCCGATGCGCTCGCCTTCGAGATTGACCATCTGATCGAATCGCTCGGCGCCTACAGCCGCGCCCTTAAAGACCGCGACCAGCGCTATCTGGAGAATCTCCTTGCCGAGGGCGACCGCATAAAGCGCGCGCTCGACGACGAGGCCTCCCACTAGACCACCCATCACGCCAGGTCGAAAGGACCGAAGCTTATGGCGATTACCATCGATATCGACACCGCACGCCCCTACCAAGTGCATGTGGGCACGTTTTTGCTGGAGCAGGCAGGCCCGCTCGTACGCGCCACCGCTGGCGGCTCGCGCGCCGTCATCGTGACGGACACCAACGTAGGCCCCCTCTACCAGATGCCTGTTAAGCAGAGCCTCGAATCCGCAGGCTACGAGGTGAGCATCTGCACCTTCGAGGCTGGCGAGGCCCATAAGCGCGCCGAGACCTACGTTGCCATTTTAGAGTTTGTGGCCGAGCACGAGCTTTCGCGCTCCGACGTGATCGTGGCACTCGGCGGCGGCGTCGTGGGCGACGTGGCCGGCTTTGTGGCCGCCACCTACATGCGCGGCTGCAAGTTTGTGCAGATTCCCACAAGCCTGCTCGCCATGGTGGATTCGTCGGTCGGCGGTAAGACGGCCATAGACCTGGCTGCCGGCAAGAACCTGGCCGGCGCCTTTTGGCAGCCGAGCGTGGTCATCGCCGACGTGGGGTGCCTGGCAACCCTTACGCCCGAGCAGTTCGCCGACGGCTGCGGCGAAGTCGTCAAACACGCCGTGATCGCCGACCCCGAGCTCTTCGCCGAGCTGGAGAAGACCCCGCTCACGCTTGAGCTGCTGAACCGCGACGTGGCCCGTGTGGCGCTCATCATCGGCCGCAATATCGACATTAAGCGCGCCGTGGTCGTTGCCGACGAGCGCGAAACCAATCAGCGCAAGCTCCTCAACTTTGGCCACAGCGCCGGGCACGCCGTCGAAGCCTGCGAGCACTTTGAGCTCGGCCACGGCAACTGCGTGTCGATTGGCATGGGCATCATCACGCGTGCCGCAGCCCTGCATGGAGTTTGCGATGCCGAGCTGCCCGATCGTATTGAGAGGCTCTGCGCCCGCCACGGCCTCAAAACCCGCTGCGACCTAGATGCCGATGCCGTCTTTGCCGAGGCGCTCCATGACAAAAAGCGCGCGGGCGACACCATCGACCTGGTAATTCCGCACGACATCGGCCGTTGCAGCATCGACCGCACGCCGCTTTCCACCTTCCACGATTTGATTGCCGAGGGCCTCGGCCAGAAGGGAGACGCTTCCGCATGTTAGCCCGCATCACCCCGTCCCCGCTCAAGGGCACCGTTCCCGCCATCGCGTCCAAGTCGATGGCGCATCGCCTCATCATCTGCGCCGCGCTTGCCAACGGTGAGACGCACGTTGCCTGTAACACGACCTGCGCCGATATCGAGGCCACGGTGCGCTGCCTCACGGCGCTCGGCGCCCGCATCGAGACCGTCGAGGACGGCTTCCAGGTCCACCCCACCATGAAGAGCATTGAATTTGGCCTGCTCAAGGCCCTTGCCGGCGGCACGCTCGACTGCGGCGAGAGTGGCTCCACGCTGCGCTTCATGCTGCCTGTCGCCTGCGCGCTGGGTGCGGAGGCCACCTTTGTGGGCCAGGGCCGCCTGGGCGCCCGCCCGCTTTCCCCGCTCTCGGACGAGATCATCGCCGCCGGTTGCGACCTGCAGGGCCTGGGCGGCTTTCCGCTCAAGACGAGCGGACGCATGCGCCCGGGCACCTTTGTGCTACCGGGCAACGTAAGCTCGCAGTACATCTCGGGCCTGCTATTGGCAGCCCCGTTGCTCGCCCAGCCCTCCTGCGTGCAGGTGACCGGCCTTATCGAGAGCCGCCCCTACATCAACCTGACGATCCAGGCCATGAAGGCCTTCGGCGTCGAGGTCAACGTCGAGCGTATTCCGGCCAAGGACGGCCAGCCCGAGGTCACGAACTTCCGCGTGAACAGCGGCTCGTACCGCACGCCCGGCAGCGTGACCGTAGAGGGTGATTGGTCCAACGCCGCCTTTTGGCTGTGTGCCGGCGCCATCGGCTCCGACCCCATCACCGTCGAGGGCGTGTCACTGAGCTCCGCCCAGGGCGACCGCAACGTGCTCGCCGCGCTTTCGCGCTTTGGCGCCCGCATCGTGCGCTCCACCAACGCCGCCACCGTCCAGTCCGACAAGCTCGCCGGCTTTGAGATGAGCGCCCACGACATTCCGGACCTGGTGCCCGTCATCTCGGCCGTTGCTTCCCTTGCTCAGGGCCGCACGTTCATCCGTGACTGCGCACGCCTACGCATCAAGGAATCTGACCGTCTGGTCACCACCACCCGCGAGCTCACCGCGCTAGGCGCGCAGGTGCGCATCGCCGGTGACGACCTCATCATCAAGGGCGTCGATGCCTTTACCGGCGGCGAGGTCGATTCGCACAACGACCACCGCATCGCCATGATGGCCGCCATCGCCGCGAGTCGCGCCACCGGCGATGTCGTGATCCACGGCGCCGAGGCCGTCAACAAGTCCTATCCCGATTTCTTCGACCACTACCGCCTGTTGGGCGGCAAGGTCACGCTCGAGGAGGAATAGCATGTCCTCGACCTTTGGCAACGTCTTGCACGTAAGCATCTTCGGCCAGTCGCACTCTCCCGCTATCGGCTGCTCGCTCGATGGCATTCCGGCAGGTATCGCCGTTGACCTGGAGCGGCTGCAGGCCTTTTTGGACCGTCGCGCCCCCGGCCGTGACGAGACCTCGACCAAGCGCCGCGAGGCCGACGCCGCCCACATTATCGCCGGCATAGTTGATGGACACACCACAGGCGCGCCTATCGCCGCGATCATCGAGAACACCAACACGCGCTCCAAGGACTACTCCGAGCTACGCCGCAAGCCCCGCCCGGGCCATGCGGATTTCCCGGCACGCGTGAAGTACCACAACATGCACGACGTCGCCGGCGGCGGACACTTCTCCGGCCGCCTGACAGCGCCCCTGTGCATCGCGGGCGGCATCGCGCTGCAGGCGCTCGAGGCCCGCGGCATCAAGGTGATGGCGCACGTGGCGCAGATCGGTGGCATCTCCGATCTGCCCATGGACGACATGGTTTATCGCGAGGCCGACCGCAAGGCGATCCTTACGAACGACCTGCCGTGCATTGACGCCGCAGCTGCCGGTCGCATGCGCGAGGAGATCTTTGCCGCGCGCGACGAGCTCGACAGCATTGGCGGCATCGTGGAGTGCGGCATCTACGGGCTTCCCGCGGGCATCGGCGACCCCATGTTCGACGGCATCGAGAACCGCATCGCGCAGATAGCGTTTGGCGTTCCCGCCGTGAAGGGCGTGGAGTTTGGCATGGGCTTTGCCGTCGCCGCCATGCGCGGCAGCGAGAACAACGATCCGTATCGCATCGACGCCGAGACCGGCAAGATCGAGGTCGAGTCCAATAATGCCGGCGGCATCCTGGGCGGTATTTCGACCGGCGCGCCCGTCATGTGGCGCATGGCCGTAAAGCCCACGCCCTCCATCGGCCGCGAGCAGCAGACGGTGGACATGGACGCTATGGAAAATGCCGAGCTCTCGGTCCACGGCCGCCACGATCCCTGCATCGTCCCGCGCGCCGTCCCCGTAGCCGAAGCAGCCGCAGCGCTGGCCATCTGGGACGCCCTCCTAGAAGACGCTGCATAGCGCTAGTTAATCCCCGTGGGGGCCAACTCCGGCCCCCACGCCCACCCAGTGAAAGGGGTCCCTATGGACCTTGCCGACATCCGCCAGACCATCGATGGCATCGACACCACGCTCCTCAACAGTTTTGTCGAACGCATGGACATTGCCACCGAGGTCGCCAAATCAAAAATCGAGATGGGCAAGGCCGTCTTCGACCCCGCCCGCGAGCGCTCTAAGCTCAACAACCTTGCCGGCCGCGCACCCGAGCGCTACGAGGCGCAGACCATCACGCTGTTCCGCCTCCTCATGAGCATGAGCAAGGCCGAGCAGCAGCGCTATATCAACGAGCTCAAGGGCATCACGGTCTCGCAAAAGGCCCACGCCACTGCCGAGGCCTTCGACACGCCCTTCCCCCAGACTGCCAGCGTCGCCTGCCAAGGTGTTGAGGGCGCCTACAGCCAAATCGCCGCGTGCAAGCTCTTCGACGTGCCCGATATCGCGTTCTTCGATACCTTCGAGGGGGTCATGCGCGCTGTGCGCGACGGCTTCTGCGAGTTTGGCGTACTGCCCATCGAAAACTCCACCGCGGGCTCGGTCAACGCGGTCTACGACCTGCTCGCGCAGTTCGACTTCCACATCGTGCGCTCGCTGCGCCTTAAGATCGACCACAACCTGCTCGTCAAGCCCGGCACCAAGCTGCAGGATGTTCGTGAGGTCTATAGCCACGGTCAGGCCATCGCGCAATGCGCTGGCTTTATCGAGGCGCACGATCTGCAGGCCACCAAGTATCCCAACACAGCCATGTCGGCCGAGATGGTCGCCAAATCCGAGCGAGGCGACGTCGCCGCCATCGCCTCGCGCAGCTGCGCGGCGCTCTACGGCCTGGAGGTGCTGGAGCCCAACATCCAGGACTCGGACAACAACTACACGCGCTTCGTCGTCATCAGCCGCGAGCCGCGCGTCTACCCCGGTGCTAACCGTACCTCGCTCATGATCACCACGGCCAACGAACCGGGCGCCCTCTATCGCGTGCTCGAGCGCTTCTATGCGCTCAACATCAACCTCATCAAGCTCGAGAGCCGTCCCATCCCCAGTCGCGACTTTGAGTTTATGTTCTACTTCGATCTGGACTGCCCCTTTGGCAGCAAGGCGCTCGACGATCTGCTCGACTCGATTGACGACGTATGCGAGAGCTTCACCTACTTTGGCAGCTACACGGAGGTGCTCTAGATGACTGACCTCGCCACTACCCGCCCCTACGGGGTGCTGGGCCGCGTGCTGGGCCACAGCTACACCCCGGCCATCTACAAGGAGCTCGCGGGGCTTGAGTACGTGCGTTTTGAGCGCGAGCCCGAAGACCTCGCGGCCTTTATAACGGGCGATGAGTGGGAGGGCACCAACGTGACCATCCCCTATAAGCGCGCCGTCATGGACTACCTGGACGAGCTGAGCCCGCTCGCCGAGCGCATGGGCAACGTCAACACCATCACGCGTCTGCCCGATGGCCGTCTGCGCGGCGACAACACCGACTACTTCGGCTTCCAATGCCTGGTCGAGGAGCTTGGTGTGGAGATTGCCGGCAAGAAGGTCCTCGTGCTCGGCGCCACCGGCGGCGCCGGCACCACGGCAAGTATGGTGCTGGGCGACCTGGGCGCGATCGTGGTGCCCGTGGGACGCACGAGCGAGGTCAACTACGACAACATCGCACAGCAGTCCGACGCCGCATTGCTCGTCAGCTGCACGCCTGCCGGCATGTTCCCCCACTGCCCCGACGCGCCTTGCACGCTCGAGGGCCTCGACGCTCTCGAGGGCGTCATCGATATCGTCTACAACCCCGCCCGCACAGGACTCATGCTCGAGGCCGAGCGTCGCGGCATCCCCTGCATCGGCGGTTTGCTCATGCTTGTGGCCCAGGCGGCGCAAGCCGTCGAGCGCTATACCGGCCAGGTCACCCCGCGCGAGCGCATCCTGGAAGTGACGGAGCGTCTGTCCCGACATGAGCAGAACATCGCGCTGATCGGCATGCCGGGCTCGGGCAAAACCCGCGTGGGTGAGCAGATCGCTCTGCTCACCGGCCGCGAGCACATCGACCTGGACCGCGCCCTCGAGGAGCGCCTGGGCATGCCTTGCGCCGACTTTATCGTCGAGCGCGGCGAGCAGGCCTTCCGCGAGCAGGAGACGGCGGCCCTGGCCGACATCTCCAAGCGCAGCGGCCTGGTGCTTTCCACCGGTGGCGGCGTCGTCACGCGAGACGAGAACTACCCGCTGCTGCACCAGAACAGTCAGATTGTGATGCTCAACCGTAAGCTCGATGAACTCGCCCACAAGGGTCGCCCCATCACCGCCCGCGACGGTATCGACAAGCTGGCCGAGCAGCGCATGCCGCGCTACCGCACCTGGGCCGACTACATCATCGACTCGCGCGACTGCGCAGCCAACACCGCCCGAGCCCTCCTCGACACCCTCCCACCCACTCTCTAACCAAAACCACCACAAAGGGGACAGGCACCTTTGTGGTGGTTTTCAATTCAACTCCGCCCGACCACAAAGGAAGCAACCATGAAAGCTCTCGTCATCAACGGCCCCAACCTCAACATGCTCGGCATTCGCGAGCCGGGCATCTACGGCAGCGACAACTACGACCGCCTAGTCCAGATCTGCAAGGAGGCCGGCGCCGCACAGGGCTTCGACGAGGTCGAGGTCTTCCAGTCCAACCACGAGGGCAGCATCGTCGACAAGATCCAGGAGGCATACGGCAAGGTCGACGGCATCGTCATCAACCCGGCGGCTTACACGCACACGAGCGTGGCGATTCTGGACGCCCTCAAGGCCGTCGCCATCCCCGCCGTCGAGGTCCACATCAGTGCCGTCGAGACGCGCGAGGACTTCCGCCAGGTAAGCTACGCCCGCTTGGCCTGCTTTGCCACCATCACCGGCGAAGGTCTGCAGGGGTACGCCCATGCGTTGGAGCTGCTGAAAGAGCATCTGCTACACTAATCCATGGGACAAAATAATCAGGTTTGTTTGTCCCAAAACTTAAGTAACTGTTCGATAGACATACAAAGGAGCATATCCATGTCCCAGTACGATTACCTCGTCGTCGGTGCCGGCCTTTCGGGTGCCGTCTTTGCCAATGCCGCCAAGCGCGCCGGCAAGTCGGTCCTGGTCATCGACCGCCGCGATCACATCGCCGGCAACATCTATACCGAGGACGTCGAGGGCATCCAGGTCCACCGTTACGGCGCCCACATCTTCCATACCTCCATGAAGGACGTCTGGGACTATGTAAACCACTTTGCCGAGTTCAACAACTACGTAAACTCGCCGGTCGCCAACTTCCACGGCAACATGTACAACATGCCCTTCAACATGAACACCTTCGCCAAGATGTGGCCGGGCGTCGTCACGCCGGCCGACGCCCGCGCCAAGATTGCCGAGCAGGTGGCCGCCGAGAACATCGGCGAGCCGCAGAACCTGGAGGAGCAGGCGCTGTCCCTCGTGGGCCGCGACATCTTCGAGACGCTCGTGAAGGGCTACACCGAGAAGCAGTGGGGCCGCGACTGCCGCGACCTGCCCGCGAGCATCATCAAGCGCCTCCCCTGCCGCTTTACCTACGACAACAACTACTTCAACGACCGCTTCCAGGGCATCCCCATGGGCGGCTACACCAAGATGGTCTCCAACATGCTCGAGGGCGTTGAGGTGCGTTGCGGCGTGGAGTACAAGGAGCTGATCGCCGCCGAGCCCGATATCGCCGCCAAGACGATTTACTGCGGCCCCATCGACGCGTTCTACGACTTTAAGCTGGGCACGCTGGAGTACCGCAGCCTGCGCTTTGAGACCGAGACGCTCGACGAGCAGGACCACCAGGGCGTGGCCGTGGTCAACTACACCGAGCGCGAGATCCCCTACACGCGCATCATCGAGCACAAGCACTTCGAATTCGGCACGCAGGACAAGACCGTCATCACGCGCGAGTACCCGGCTGACTGGAAGCCCGGCGACGAGCCCTACTACCCCATCAACGACGCCAAGAACGAGGCCCTCTACAAGCAGTACGAGGAGCTGGCGGCGCAGGAGGGCGACGTGATCTTTGCCGGTCGCCTGGGCGGCTACAAGTACTACGACATGGACAAGGCCATCGCCGCGGCCTTCGAACTCGTCCGCAACGAGCTGGGCGTGGAGCCCACGGAGGCGTAAGGGTTCAAAACAGGCCTCTGCGCGAGCCGAAAACAGCACAAGCAGGCACGCCAACGCCGGCAGGAGCAATTTCGCCTCTGCCGGCGTTTTAGTATGGAGACGGAATTGGCTGTTCTGTCCATTATCTAGCCGAGGCATTGCAGGAGCACGGCCTGCCGCGGAGGCAAAAACCGGAAGTATGCGGCAAATTCAGAACTTGCCGAGCATACCGGGATGCCGCAACGCCTATACCTGAGGTTTCTCTGCGCAAAAAGGACTGTGTGCTCGGAGGTTCCGGAATTTGACGCATACTTCTGGCGAGCGGTTCCGGAAGTGCGGTGAAAAACCAAGATCTGCAGACCAGTCCCCTATATTGGACTACCGCGACCTGCGGTTTTGTTGCCGAAAATCGGGGGGTGCTCAGCTGTTTCCGATTTTTCCCCGCACTTCCGGAAACGGCAATAATAACCCACTGTCCCAAAGCGAAAACGCGATAATACCCTTTGGAAAATAGTCCTTTAAACGCGAAAACCGCCTTTCGGCGGTTCCCACGGACCAAGCCGGACGTACCGTCGCAAGGCCTCATCACAATTGGATCTTTAAGAAGAAGCCCAATTCAGGTCAACCCCTTACCGGCGAACCGCAGCGAATTAATACTGAGCAACAACAGGTCAGTAAAGTTACATGCGAGCAGAAAATCACACGAAATTTCGCCTTTTCTCAATTGAGGTGTAAGTTTTGACAGGCCGAATCTTACATCCAAACAAAAAATAGAGTCGACGCATCAACCCTCTTCAGGTGTGGCTTACGCACTCGCTGGAACCCATGTGTCCTTGCACAGCGACTCCTCGTCAACTGATACGATGTTCGCAGACACGGCCCGGGCCCACCTCGTCGGTGATTTGTTATTAAGCAGCTAATAATCACATGACGGGACACGGGCCGTGCTCTGTCATGCAATTGTCGACCTGCGGAGGAAACTAGTCGTTACCAGCGCACAACCTTACTCTTCGTCACAATTCCCCAATGAACATATCGCATTCTCTATACCGCGAAGGCGCTTGCCAAACTGCCTAATTTCGCGGTAGGCGGCCTTTTGATCCTTCTCAAATGCGGTCTCAAGAGAAATAGTAATCATGCTCTCAAATGAGCCTATCTCAACTGGGCAGATAGTCGAGAAGCGCCTGCGCCTATATTTCTTTGAAAAGGAGACATTCACGTCGACAATGGAGTGCCCCCACAATCCTTCGAGGTCCTCGAACCTTCCCAAGAGAATGTTCCTCTCCTGTTTAGGGGGCAAAATCGCATAGCCCCTATCAAAAACAACAGAAGCACGCGTGTATTCGAAAGAATCATTTACAAACAAGTCAGGAGAAAGCCGAAACACAACATTGTATGCAGGCGCTTCTCCGATATTTCTAATAACGAGCCGTGCTTGTGAAGGCGAGACGTCATCTGGCCGGACGTACATAATAATATCTGGAGAGGTTTGAATCGCCAGACCCCTTAGGGCCGCCCACGATGCAACGACCGTCGCTATTGCCGCCATCGAACTAATCCAAAGGGACGCTATATCCAATTCGCTCATTATCTATCCAATCTATTGGCACCGCTTCTTCACGTCATACGAGAAGAAGCGGTGCATATGCCAAAGAATCAAAGAGCAACGCGGGGCCCCGACGCTTGAATCTCGCCGGAGACCCCCATAAAATGTTTGATGTTGGCCCGCTAAGTCAACATCACGCTAGGCTTTAGTTGCCGCTAAAGCCTAGCGAATCTTCAGCTTTGTGGCCTTCGTGGTCGTTCCGATCTTCCTGATCGCACCCGTTGAGCTAATTCGGTACTTCGGAATCTTTACGCGAATTGTCTTCGAAGCCATATATATCACCTCCCTGCTGTTACATCACGCCTTGCTCGCAGACTAGCGATGCTTTGCAATCTGGTGCTTGACCAGAGTCTTCGCAGCCGCGGACTTCGCGGCTTTACTCGTCGAGGGGCTCGCGAGCGTCTTGGCAGCAGCGCCAACCTTGCCTCCATGATGGGTAGCCATATTCTCACCTCCAATCTCGTAGAGTTTGAATCTTGACAGCCCAATCATAACATACTTCATTGCATCACTGTTCAACTAAGTCTTGCTATGTCTCAGACTGTCTCATATAATAACAGCAAGGAGAGGAGCACACATGAAGAGATCAGACATCATCGACTTAATCCGAGCGCATTCGGAACACGACGATATCGCCTTCAACAGCGCAGCCACTATTATCGCGAAAGATTTTGAGACGTCTGGACAGCCCGAGCTTGCAAGTTACATCATGGCCCTCATTGCCAGAACGCGCACATTTGTACCGCAAGAAGTCACTGAACAGAAATACGACTTCCTGGAAAAGGTAATCAGCAACAATACCTCGCTACCCCTTCCTCAGGCCATCGCTAACGATATCCAGGGGCTTCTCAATGCTCTATCTAAAGATGTGGACATTAACACTGTCCTCTTTTACGGCGCATCGGGAACCGGCAAAACCGAAGCTACAAAACAGATAGCCAGAATACTTGGCTACCAGCTATATGCCGTCGATTTCAACCAAATCATCGATAGCAAGCTCGGAGAAACGGCCAAAAATATCGCGAAGGTCTTCCAAGAAATCCACGATATCGGCGACGGCGCTATTGTCTTGTTCGACGAAATCGATGCTATAGCCCTAGACAGAATTAATCAAAACGACGTCCGTGAAATGGGACGAGCCACAAGTGCGCTCCTAAAAGAGTTCGACAAGCTGAACACGCGATCCGCCATCATCGCAACAACGAACCTGTACGACAAACTTGACCCAGCGCTCGCCAGGCGCTTCGATGTGCAGATCGACTTTAATAGATACACCCATGACGATCTCGTTGATATCGGCGAATCAATCGCAAAGAATCTGACCAAAAACAATCAGACAATCAAAAACGACTCTCGGACCCTAAAAAAGGTGCTGCAGAGTTGCCCGGATCTGCCCTGGCCCGGCACGCTCAAAAACCTCATTAAGACCTCCGTCGCGTTTAGTGACCCACTTAGCCCAAACGACTATCTCCGCAAGCTGTATCAACGTCTCCATGGATATGAACCCGATTCACTAGAGCTGCTTAAATCTCAAGGTTTCACTTTAAGAGAAATGGAAGTTTTGACAGGCATATCACGTAGCACCATTGCACGAACCCTAAAGGAGTAGCTCATGAACAGCCTAATCAGGCTCACCGGCGATTTTCATACGGCAAAAGGCTCGCGACCGGGCCCCGCAACGCTCCCCGCTAAAGGCACGGTTACGGCAGAGAAGATTTCACGCATCCGCAAGAGTCTCGAAACCGTTCTGAGCAAATGGCCCAAAGATGCCATAATCGAAGATATCTTAGTCTCCGTTGAATACCGCCAGATTGTTGCCAAGAGCAATCGAATAAGAGAGATGCTGAATGGCGGAAAAGACCAAGAACCGGAATTGTCCATCCGAGGTGCCCGCTACCTCGATTTTTATGGGAACAACCCAAGGCACCTGATGACCCATTACGTGCCCGAGAAAACTATCCAGTCTACTATTGATAAGCTGCATGAGTGCGAGCGAATAGTATTCGATCATTTTAATGGACTGATGAACGCAGACAAGATGATCGATCTAGTTAAAAACGACGATCTCAAGCAAAAATGGAATCCTGCCATTTCAAACACGCTCACCCGATCGGGCTTTGCGCAACTCATACGCGATTCCTATTACGTCAATGAATTTAGAATGGGCACGCCACCGGCGGCTACCGACGAGAACGCAATCGTTACGCTGTTTGAAACGGAGAGGAACCCACAGGATCTATTTGAGGAGCTGAACATTGATGTACCTGCTGCGAACATCTTAGAGAACAGTGTGCTCCTGACCGAGGCAGAATATCGCACGTTGCTCGAGCGCGCCCCCTACCTTATAGCCATGTCAGTAATTGATCTGTCCAGCTACGCTCCCATGAATGACGAAGACTCGGCCTCCCCCGCTATCAGCAGCCTCCCTGAATATCCCGCTGACGAGCCCATTATCGGCGTAATCGACACTCCATTTGAGGAAAAATACCCACCGTACTTCAGCAACTGGGTGGACTACAGAAGCTGCTTGCCCGATGGTATCAACCCCACTGCAGACGATTATCGACATGGCACCTGCGTTAGCTCCCTAATCGTTGACGTCCAGGCACAAAACCCATCCCTAGACGACCATTGTGGCCACTTTAGGGTTCGCCATTTTGGAGTTGCGACCGCAGGCAAGTTCAGCTCGTTTGCGGTAATGAAACACATTGAGCGCATCGTTGCCGAAAACCAAGACATTAAAGTTTGGAACATCTCTCTGGGATCAATGGAGGAGGTGTCTAGAAACTCCATCTCGCCCGAAGCGGCCCTGCTAGACAAACTGCAGCAAAAATACGACGTTCTCTTCGTTGTTGCTGGCACCAACCAGGATGGAGGTAAGCCCGCCTATCTCGGTTCCCCAGCAGACTCTATTAATGCCCTCGTTGTCAACGCCGTCAATCGAAACAACGAGCCAGCGTCCTACACAAGAAGAGGTCCAGTCTTGAGCTTTCACCACAAACCAGATCTGGCGTATTACGGAGGAGAAAAGAACGATCCAATCACTGCCTGCTGCGGAACCGGGGCCTATCCGGCTGTCGGCACCTCTTATGCAGCTCCGTTAATTGCAAGAAAAGCTGCCTATCTCATTTATAAAATGCACCTGAGCTGTGAACTTACCAAAGCGCTGCTAATCGATGCGGCGTGTGCATGGACAACCCCCGAAGATATTGATCGACTCGGCTACGGCATCGTTCCCGTTCAGATTGAAAAGATCCTCGAAACCAGCAACGACGAAATTCGATTCATGCTCAGCGGCGTGGCTACCGAACGCGAGAATTACAACTTCAACTTTCCTATTCCCGTCTCAGGCGCATCTTACCCGTCCGTAGCGAGGGCGACTCTGTGCTACTTCCCTAAATGCAACAGAAACCAGGGTGTCGACTATACGGATACCGAGCTCGACTTACATTTTGGACGTATCGCAAACGATGGCCGGATCAAGTCGTTACAGCCCAACAACCAAGGCGAGGAAGACTGTACAACCGATGAAGAGAAGGCTCGAAAAAAGCTGCGCAAGTGGGATAACGTCAAGCACATAGCGGAACCGCTAACCAGCCGCAGTAAGCCCAAAAAGGTGTATGCCAACCCAATGTGGGGCATGATGATTCGCAAGTCTTCGAGATATCAAAATGGCTCCCATGATTCGCAACGTTTTGGCGTAGTGGTCACCATCCACAATCTAAAAGGCGAGAACCGAATTGATACATTCATGCGACAGTGTTCCGCCATTGGCTGGATAGTCGAACGGGTCGAAATTAATAACGAGCTCAAGATTTACGAGCACAGCCAGGTTGAAGTGGAGTTTGAGTAACTGTTTGGGACAGCAACGGCAAGCAACGCGGAAACGTCGGCGTCCGACAGCCATCTGCGACGTTAAATCGTCCATATTGGCAGAAACGCTATGGACTGATAGCACATCACAAAAGAAAGGTCGTACTGGATGAATTCGCTAAAACAATTACGCACGCGACATTTTTTATATTTATAAAAATGAGTCAGATAAAATAGGCTTAGAAAGGAAACGTTTGGAAGAGACTCACTTTGAAATCAGGATACCCTGCGACAACGACGGTTATGTCCTGCTAAGGTGCCCCCATTGCGGAGAATTGTTTAAGCTCACCGCTGAAGATATAGAGTCTGACGAAATCTTTGACATATATTGCCCCTCCTGCGGTCTGACAGCCGACAACTTCCTCACACAAGATGTCATTAGCCTCGCGCTCGCTAAAACAGGCAACTTCGCGATGGACGCAATCGACCAGCAACTTCAGGCTTTCGCGAAAATGAACAGTAATAGCCTTGTTCATTTCGAGGTCAATGCCGATCGCGAAAGGGAGCCGGAGCCACCGATAAGAGCAGCGATTGAGGCTTTGCAAATCACAATGTGTCGTGACTGTGGTCGGAAAGCCAAAATCTCACCCACGCTTATCATGTCAGCTCACACGTGTCCACTTTGCGGAATAGGACAGTTCAATGAACACTAGCAAGACAACACTGAAGAAGCTTCTCTACGAACACAATATCGAGGCAAACGCTCTCCTCAGGGCAAAGTACAGGGACCTCGAAACAGCTATCGCAAAATACCTGAACTTCATAGAGAACACGCCTGCAATCCAGAGCTTCCTGGAAGAAGTGTTGGATAAGCATATGCCAGAAAATTTCAACACATCTGAAAAAATCAAAGAGGTTGGCACCGGCCACGCAACTTTTGGCCCATTCCCTCCTGATTACAAAGGTGAGTCAGCAGTTGCTTACTCTATTCTAAAAACCCTGATCAACGAGCATGCGTGTTACAGTGGCTGCATGCTCTACGCCTATGCTGGAGGCTCAAAGAAGCTAAACGACAAGGCGGAGGCATTTCTCGAAGATGTAGCGGGACGCTTGATCTCTGGAATTAACCGAACACTCACGTTGAAAGGAATCGAAATGGGTCTCGATAGCAACGCGTCGCAGTTCAATTATTTTGGAAACCAGGGCGGTGCCATAGCCTCTATGGCAACTGACAGTGCATTAATCACGGTTGACCAGACAAACCGCACAATGACCGAAGAACTTGATACGATTCTGAAAAACTTGAAAGAGTCGGCGGGCGACCTCGACGCTGACAGACAACAAGCCGCTTTAGAAGCCGTCGATGCCATAAGTGATGTACTCACCGAAAACGAGCCAAAGCCCTCCATTGTCAAAACAATCATGAACAGTCTCAGGAGCTTTAACGATTGCGCTTCCTTCGCAACAAACGTCATGGCCCTCACAACATTCGTGTTGACATACTTCCCGGGTCTGCTGAGCTAATCTACAAAGCCGATGAGTATCTGCGCGCTTGAGCACCGCTGATATCGCGCTTGGGCACCGGGGCCGACACTGGCTCCGGCGCTCTTTTGTTGCTAGCGGTCCGACCCGTGGCGCTGCCGCATGTTAGCCTCTCCCATGTCGACCCAGATCGCGTTATGCGCGATCCTGTCCATGGTGGCGTCCGCATGGACGCCACCGCTAAGCCTCGGGCGCCAGTCCTTCTTCTTGAACTAAGCGTAGAAGACAGTCGATACCGTGCCTCAACTAAATCAGCTACAGCAGCATCAACCTGAACTCGGTATCAGATTTGCCGAGCAGCCATTCGTCGACTGGAGTGGGTATGATGAATTGGACACCTAGTTAAGAGCGAAAGGTGTTCAAGATG
>CABSKX010000029.1 GCA_902478365.1 uncultured Collinsella sp.
TGGGCTCGGAGATGTGTATAAGAGACAGGCTTTCCGTCTTGCGCAGGACTGTAGAGCAGCAAACTTAATATATTTCGCCGCCCCTCTGCCAAGCCCAGGCGACTCCACGCACTTTACCTGCGTAAACAATGTGAGTGAAATATGAATCTCGATGGATACGCCCGCAGCCGTGTATACTAAACAGCTGTGTGTAACCAGGGGAGTATTCTGGCTGGACAAAATGCCTGCTTAATAGGGTTGTCAGGTAGTCCGGGCGAAATACAAGGCTGGGGAGCGCGTCGTGTAAGTAGTGGTCCTCTAGGGGCGTACGCTCGGTGGTGTACGCATTGTCCCAAGACCACGCGAGAGTTGGGATCATATCTTGATCAGCATGATTCTCGGCCGCAAGATTGGCATGACCCAGGTTTGGGACGAGGACGACAACGTCGTTCCCGTCACGGTCATCCAGGCTGGCCCCTGCGCTGTCTCGCAGGTTAAAACTCAGGCAACCGACGGCTATGACGCCGTCCAGATCGGTTTCGGCGACATCAAGGCCAAGAACGTGAACAAGCCCATGGCTGGTCACTTCGCCAAGGCTGGCGTCGAGCCTGTCCGCTTCCTTCGTGAGGTCCGCGTCGAGAACGGCGAGGAGCACAAGGTCGGCGAGGTCGTCACCGTCGCTGATTTCGCTGATGTCGAGAAGGTCGACGTCATCGGTACCTCCAAGGGTAAGGGCTTCCAGGGTCGCATCAAGCGCTGGGGTCAGCGCCGCGGTCCTATGACGCATGGTTCTCACTTCCAGCGTCACCCCGGTTCTATCGGTCAGTGCGCCTATCCTGCGCGCGTCCTCAAGGGCGTCAAGATGGCCGGTCACATGGGTAACGAGCGCGTTACCGTCAAGAACCTTTCCGTTGTCCGCATCGATGCCGAGCAGAACCTCATCTTGGTCAAGGGCGCTGTCCCGGGTGCCAAGAATGGTCTCGTCGCCATCCGTATGGCCTAAGGGCCCAGCCCATTTAGCCCAGCGTCATACCAAGGAGAACACTTAAATGGCAAAGTTTGAAGTAAAGAACAGCGAGGGCAAGAAGGTCGCCGAGGCCGAGCTCGCCGCTGAGGTGTACGGCATCGAGCCGAACATCCACGTTATGCACCACATCGTCAAGTGCCAGATGGCCTCTTGGCGTCAGGGCACCCAGTCCGCTAAGGGCCGCTCTGAGGTTTCCGGTGGCGGCAAGAAGCCTTGGCGTCAGAAGGGCACCGGCCGTGCCCGCCAGGGTTCCATCCGTGCTGCCCAGTGGCGTCACGGTGGCGTTGTCTTCGCCCCCAAGCCCCGTTCCTACGCTAAGCGTATGAACAACAAGGAGGTCAAGCTGGCTATGCGCTCCGCGCTGTCCGCCAAGCTGGCCGATGGCGAGCTCGTGCTCGTCGACGACTACGGCTTCGAGAAGCCTTCCACCAAGGCTGCCGTCGCCATGCTCAAGGCTCTCGGCCTTGAGGGCAAGCGTCTGACCATCATCGTTCGCGATGAGGACGTCAACGCCTACCTGTCGTTCCGCAACATTCCCAAGACGTTCATCATCACCGCTGACGAGGCCAACACCTACGATCTCGTCAACAACAACGCCGTGCTGATGCCCGCCGACATCGCCGCTCACTTCGGGGAGGTGCTTGCATAAATGACCGCCCACGAGATCATCATCCGTCCGATCGTGTCCGAGCGTTCCTTCTCCGGCATGGAGCTGAACAAGTACACGTTCGAGGTCGCCAAGGATGCTAACAAGTATCAGATCAAGGACGCTGTCGAGGAGATCTTCGGCGTCAAGGTCGTTCGCGTGAACACCCTGACGGTCAAGCCCAAGACCAAGCGCGTGCGCTATGTCGCCGGCAAGACCCGTTCTTGGAAGAAGGCCATCGTCACGCTGGCCGAGGGCGACACCATCGAGGTCTTTGGCAACCAGGCCTAAGACTCGCTGCTGTTGAGTGAGCTCATGCCTCCCAAAAAGGGGAGGCGAGAGCTCAAGGTTTTGGGCGTATAAAATGGACACGCCCGGAACCGTGTATACGTCCGGTGTCATCGCACCCGAGGCAGAACCTCGAATCCCTGTCTGCGATGGCTAACGGATTCCTATTGAAAGGGATTGTAATGGCTGTAAAGCACCTTAAGCCGACCTCCGCTGGTAGGCGTTGGCAGACGATCTCCGACTTCTCCGAGATCACCTGCACCAAGCCCGAGAAGTCTCTTCTCGAGCCCCTGCCCAAGAAGGCCGGTCGTAACAACAACGGCCGCATCACCACCCGCCACCAGGGCGGCGGCGTGAAGCGTCGTTACCGCGTGATCGACTTCAAGCGCAACAAGGACGGCGTGCCCGCCAAGGTTGCCACGATCGAGTACGATCCGAACCGTTCCGCTCGCATCGCTCTGCTGCACTACGCTGACGGTGAGAAGCGCTACATCCTGGCCCCCAAGGGCCTCGAGGTCGGTCAGACCATCATGTCCGGTTCTGACGCCGACATCAAGCCGGGCAACGCTCTGCCCCTCGCCGACATCCCCGTCGGTACGCTCATCCACGCCGTCGAGTTCCAGCCGGGCAAGGGCGCTGCTATCGCCCGTTCCGCCGGTAACTCCTGCCAGCTGATGGGTAAGGAGGGCAAGTACGCTATCGTCCGTATGCCTTCCTCCGAGATGCGCCGCATCCTCGTTACCTGCCGCGCCACCGTCGGTGAGGTCGGCAACGCCGATCACTCCAACATCGTCATCGGCAAGGCCGGCCGTAAGCGTCACATGAACGTGCGCCCGACCGTCCGCGGTACCGTCATGAACCCTGTCGACCACCCGCACGGCGGTGGCGAGGGCAAGAACCACACCTCTGGTCGTCCCTCCGTTACCCCCTGGGGTAAGCCGACGAAGGGCCTTCGTACGCGCAAGAAGAAGAAGGTCTCGAACCAGCACATCATTCGTCGCCGTAAGAAGTAATTTCGGATACCGAGTTTTAGGAGAAAGCACTTATGAGCAGAAGTCTCAAAAAGGGCCCGTTCGTGGAGACTCGCCTTCTCTCGCGTATCACCGCGATGAACGAGGCTGGCAAGAAGGACGTCGTGAAGACCTGGTCCCGCGCGTCCACCATCTTCCCCGAGATGGTTGGTCACACCATCGCCGTCCACGACGGCCGCAAGCATGTGCCCGTGTATGTTACCGAGTCCATGGTTGGTCACAAGCTCGGCGAGTTCGCGCCGACTCGTACGTTCCGTGGCCACAAGGCCAAATAGGGGGTTAACCGTAAATGGCAACTAAGTCTATTGAAACTGAGGCCACCGAGGTTCGCGCCGTCGCTAAGTACGTGCGTGTTTCCCCCAGCAAGGCCCGCCTGGTGGTCGATCTGATCCGCCGCAAGCCTGTCGCTCAGGCCTTCGACATCCTCCACTTCTGCGACCGCGCCGTCGCCGTGGATGTCGAGAAGGTTCTCCGTTCCGCCGTTGCGAACGCCGAGAACAACAACGGTCTGCGTGCCGACAACCTGGTTGTCGCCGCTGCCTATGTTGACGAGGGTCCGACGCTTAAGCGCATCCGTCCCCGCGCCAAGGGTTCCGCTTCTCGCATTCTGAAGCGTACTTCCCACATCACCGTCGTCGTTGCTCCTCGAAAGGAGGCGTAAAGCTGTATGGGTCAGAAAGTCTACCCCACCGGCTTCCGTCTTGGCATTACCGAGAACTGGCGCTCCCGCTGGTTCGCAGAGAAGGATTACGCTAAGACCCTCGGTAACGATCTCGAGATCCGCAAGTACCTCGAGAAGCGTCTTTCCCGCGCAGCTGTCTCCCGCGTCGAGATCGAGCGCGCTGGCGACAAGGTGAAGGTCATCATCCTCACCGCTCGCCCCGGCGTTGTCATCGGTAAGAAGGGTGCCGAGATCGATACCCTCCGCACCGAGCTCGAGAAGGTCGCTGGCGTCTCCAAGGGCCAGCTCTCCGTCGACGTTGTCGAGATCAAGCGCCCCGAGCTCGACGCCAACCTCGTTGCTCAGTCTATCGCCGAGCAGCTCGAGGGCCGCGTTGCCTTCCGTCGCGCTATGCGCAAGGCTGTCCAGTCCGCCCGCAAGGCCGGCGCTAAGGGCATCCGTATCCAGTGCTCCGGTCGTCTCGGCGGCGCCGAGATGGGCCGTCGTGAGTGGTACCGCGAGGGTCGCGTGCCTCTGCACACCCTCCGTGCCAAGATCGACTACGGCACGGCTGTCGCCAGCACCACCATGGGCGCTTGCGGCGTGAAGGTCTGGATCTACCTGGGCGAGAAGCTCCCGGGCCAGCCTGTTCCCAACCCTGCACTCGAGGGCTCTTCCCGTCCTCGTCGTCGTAACTCCGAGAGGAGGGGTCAGTAGTGCTTGCCCCTAAGCGTATTCTTCACCGCAAGGTGCAGCGTGGCTCCATGAAGGGCCAGGCCAAGGGTAATACCGAGCTGCATTTCGGCGAGTTTGGTATCCAGGCTCTCGAGGCCCATTGGATCACCAACCGTCAGATCGAGGCCGCTCGTATTGCCATGACCCGCTACATGAAGCGTGGCGGTCGTGTCTACATCACGATCTTCCCCGATAAGCCCATCACCAAGAAGCCTGCCGAGACTCGCATGGGTTCTGGTAAGGGTAACCCCGAGGAGTGGGTGGCCGTCGTCAAGCCCGGCCGCATCATGTTCGAGGTCAAGGGCGTGCCCGAGGAGGTCGCTCGCGAGGCTCTGCGTCTTGCACAGCACAAGCTTCCCATCAAGACCAAGATTGTTGCTGCCAAGAACGCTGAGCAGCGCATCGAGAAGGAGATGGCTGAGGAGGCCGCTCTCGAGGCCAAGTGGGCTGCTGAGGACGCCGCCGCCGCCAAGGAGGAGAACTAATGAAGCCCGCAGAGATTCGTGAGCTCTCGGACGCTCAGCTCGTTGAGAAGCTGAAGGAAATGCGCGCCGAGCTCTTTAACCTTCGTTTCCAGATGGCCACCAGCCAGCTGGACAACACCGCTCGCGTCAACACCGTGAAGAAGGACATCGCTCGCGTCCTCACGGAGCAGCGCGCCCGCGAGATCGCAGCGGAGAAGTCCGCTGTCGCCGAGTAGGACCTAAGGAGAGAACATGACTGATTCGCGTAACTCGCGTAAGGTCCGTACGGGTGTCGTTACCTCCGTCTCCGGTGCCAAGACCATCGTTGTCACCATCACCGAGCGCAAGCGTCACCCCAAGTACGGCAAGATGATGACCAGCTCCAAGAAGCTGCACGCTCACGACGAGGAGTGCACGGCTGGCGTGGGCGATACCGTCCGCGTTATGGAGACCCGTCCTATGTCCAAGATGAAGCGTTGGCGCCTCATCGAGGTCGTCGAGCGCGCTAAATAAGCAGTCGCTCTTACGACTTGTACGTTTCCGAAGATGTGCGTATGCCTGGCTTGCATACCACGGGCCGTATAAAGGCTGCGCACCTCTCTTCGGTTCTTAGTTCGGAGGAACATCTACCATGATTCAGATGCAAACCATGCTGAACGTCGCCGACAACTCCGGCGCTCGCAAGATTCGCTGCATCAAGGTGCTTGGCGGTTCCAAGCGTCGTTATGCAGGCATCGGCGATGTGTTCATCGGTGCTGTCCAGGAGGCTACCCCTGGCGCCAACGTCAAGAAGAAGGACGTTGTCCGTTGCGTCGTCGTTCGCACCGTTAAGGAGATCCGCCGCAAGGATGGCTCCTACATTCGCTTTGATGAGAACGCCTGCGTTGTCATCAACAACGATGGTTCGCCCGTCGGCACCCGTATCTTCGGGCCCGTCGCTCGCGAGCTTCGTGACAAGAAGTACATGAAGATCGTCTCGCTCGCTCCCGAGACCCTGTAGTTAGGGGAGATATATGTATATCAAGAAGGGCGATAAGGTCCAGGTTCTCTCTGGTAAGGATCGCGGCAAGCAGGGCGTTGTCCTGCGTGCTCTCCCCGCCGAGAACAAGGTCGTTGTCGAGGGCGTTTCGGTCGTCAAGAAGGCCGTCAAGCCCAACGCTGCCAACCAACAGGGCGGCATCGTTTCGCAGGAGGCTCCCATCGACGCCTCCAACGTCAATCTCGTTTGCCCCGAGTGCGGTAAGGTTACCCGCGTCGGTCACGAGAAGGACGGCAAGAACAAGCTGCGCGTCTGCAAGAAGTGCGGCCACAAGTTCTAAGCTGCCCGCAACATCAAGTTGCTAGCAAAGGCCCGGATGCCACGGCACCCGGGCCTTTTTCTATCCCTACTCATTGGGGATACTCATTGGGGACAGACTTAAATGAGTACCCTAACTGGGTAAGCATAAATGAGCGGGTCGTGCTGTATAAATTGCTTGTGTGCGCGTTTATGCGCGTTAGATTGCGTTTAATTACGCACTTATGCGTATATATGCACCGTTTACGGGGCAATAATGACCGTTTAACGATGAGATACGCAAAAACGCGCACAGACGCGCGTGTTTGTGCGAATATAGAGCTGTCAGAAATGCAAGACGTTCTATGACACAGGAGACACATAATGGCAGATTCCAAGCAGGCTCCACTCGACGCCGCGGCAGCCGCAAAGGCAGCGTTCGCTTCGGTCCAGGGTAAGCCATTCCCCGATGATATCTTTACGGCTCCCGAGCTTTGTTGGGCTGTGATCGGGTGCGGCGTTATCGCCAACCAGATGGCCCAGTCTCTAGCTCTTGCCGGCCGCAAGCTTGCGGGCGTCGCAAACCGTACGCTATCCAAGGCTCAAGCTTTTGCCGAGCAGTATGGCATCGAGAAGGTCTATGAGACGGTCGAGGACCTCTACGCCGATCCGGATATCGACGCCGTCTATATCACCACGCCGCACAACACGCATATCACCTACCTGCGAGCCGCTCTGGCAGCTGGCAAGCACGTGCTCTGCGAAAAGGCCATTACCCTCAACTCTGCCGAGCTCGACGAGGCCCGTGCCATCGCCGACGAGCACAACGTGGTCCTTATGGACGCCACCACGGTGCTCCACATGCCGCTGTATCAAGAGCTGCGCCGTCGAATGGATGCGGGCGAGTTTGGCCGTATGAACCTCGCTCAGCTCAACTTTGGTAGCTACAAGGAGTACGGCGACCTGACCAACCGTTTCTATAATCGCAACCTCGCTGGCGGTGCCATGCTCGATATTGGCGTATACGCCCTGTCCGTCATGCGCCTGTTTATGGCCAGCCAGCCAGCCGAGGTCGTGTCTCTGGGCAATACCTGCGAGACTGGCGTTGACGTCGCGGGTGGCATTGTCTGCCGTAATGCTGAGCAGCAGCTGGGCGTTGTGAGCCTTACGCTCCACTCCAAGCAGCCCAAGCGCTCGGTCATCAGCTTCGATAAGTGCTATATCGAGGTCAACGAGTATCCGCGTGCCGACCATGCGACCATCGTGTGGACTGCGGACGGTCACCGTGAGGAGGTCCACGCTGGCACCGAGGCATACGCTCTGTGCTACGAGATGGCCGACCTGGAGAAGGCGGTTGCCGGCGATGATTCGAAGCGCGAGCTTCTGGGCTATGCTTCTGATGTTATGGAGCTGATGACCAAGCTCCGCGCCGACTGGGGAGTCGTGTACCCCGAGGAGGAGTAAGCGATGCTTGCGGAAGATAGGCTCAACGCGATCGTGACGATGGTGCAGCAGGCCGGCTCGGTTACCGTGCCGGAGCTTGCTGAAGCCCTGGGCGTGACGGCGTCTACCATTCGGCGCGACCTGCAGGCGCTCGACCGTGCACACCGTATCGCCAAGGTGCACGGAGGCGCGACGAGTCTGGAGCGTGCGCACGTGACGCGCGACCTGACGATCAACGAGCGCAGTGATCTCCATAACGATGACAAGGAGCGCATCTGCGCCCGTGCGGCGGCGCTTGTGGAGCCCGAGAGCTTTGTGTACATCGATTCAGGTTCGACGACGCTTAGGCTCATCGAGCATCTTCCGCGCCTTGAGGGCGTCACCTATGTGACCGACTCCGTGCTCCATGCTCAGCATCTCGCTCTGCGCGGCATGCGCACCGTGGTGCTGGGCGGCGAGCTCAAGCCCGAGACCGAGGCGCTCGTCGGTCCCGACGCCTTGGCAACCCTGGACCGCTATAACTTCAACTGCGGCTTTTGGGGTTCCAATGGCATCGCCGCCGAGCAAGGTCTCACCACACCGGATATCGAGGAAGCGCAAGTCAAGCGTATCTCGATGCGCCATACCGCCAAACGCTTCGTAATCTCAGACGCCAGCAAATTCGGCATGGTGGCGCCCGTCAAGTTCGCGGACTTCCGCGACGCAACGATTATTACCGCGGGCGAGGTGCCAGCCAAGTACCAGTCGATGGACAACGTCATCACGGTCTAGCGACAGGGCAAGGTCAAAACCATTTAGGTTCCTCAATAGAAAAGCGGCAACACCCTCGATGGGCGATGCCGCTTTTGTTGTCTGCCGTTTTGTCTAAATCTGTAACAACTAGACCGTTAAAAGTGGGCTAGGTGTTACAGATTGAGATACTTCCGAACCTTGCCGTCCCTTTGTCTCGATCTGTAACATCTGGGACCGATTTTGACGAGTTATTGTTACAGATTGAGATTTTCCCTTGAGGGGGATTCGAATGTCTCGATCTGTAACGGATAGACCGGAAAATGGGTTCTAACTGTTACAGATCGAGACGTTTTGGGACCGCGGCTGAGCCATTGCGGCAAAGCCACCACAAAGGTGCCTGCCCTTTTTGGCAGGTTTTAGGGCTCCCAGGGGCAGGGGGCTTCGATGTGGATGTGCTCACCGGTTACGGGATGCGTAAAGGACACGCTGTGGGCATGGAGCATCAGGCCGCAGGGGCGCGGCGTTCCGTACAGGTCGTCGCCAACCAGGGGATGGCGCTCGCTTGCCAGATGCACACGGATTTGGTGCTTGCGGCCGGTGAGCAGCTCGACATCGATATACGAGCGCGTGGGCAGGCCACGACGGCTCTTAAGACGCTTGAGCACCTTCACGCGCGTCTGAGACGGCTTGCCGCTGGCGCCGACGCGCATCTTGCGGCTGTCGTGACGGTCGCGGGCGATGGGCTTGTCGATGAGCTTTTCGTTCCAGTCGATTTTGCCTTCGGCGAGCGCCAGATAGTGCTTTTCGAAAGCGTGGTCGATCACCATCTGGTCAAAGGCGGGCTGCGTCTGCTTGTCGAGCGAGAACAACACCACGCCGGTGGTGTCGCGGTCCAGGCGGTTGAGCGGCTGCATGTCGGTCGCGGCAAAGCCGTCGCCCATCGCCAGCAGCAGGTCGCTGGCGTAGTCGGTGAGCGTGCGCTCGCCGGTGCCGTCGCCGTGGACGATCATGCCGGCGGGCTTGTCGATGGCCATGAGCCAGGCGTCGCAGTAGAGGACTTGAGGTTCTTCGTTCACGTGTAAGCCTTTCGGTTAGCTGATTCCCACAAACATGCAGCCCGAGGTCGCCCCGCGCAGACGGGCGGCGGGCTTACGGCCCGCCTGCGCCGCTTCGACGGCACGACGGACGCGGGCGACGGCACGGCTCACCTCATCCGTCTCGAGCAACGTTCCGTCAACCATGAGACGACGCACACCGGCATCGAGCAGCTGAGGAACCTGCGGCGTGAGGTCGATGGGGTAGGCATCGTACAGGCGAGAGCGGCCGTGGATGTCGGTGCGGACGGGCATGACCTTTCCGTCGATATTCTTGAGCGAGAGCTTGCGGGCACGCAGACGGCAGTTGACACAATCGTGGATGCAGCCGTTGGCAACCTGCAGAATGCAGTGTTCGCTCGTCATAACGCGCGGACGGCCAAAGACGGTGATGCCCAGAGCCGCGGGCGCGGCGGCGCCGAGCGAGGCAATCTCGTCGAGCGTGATCTCGGGCGAGAGCCAAAATGCGCCGGCTCCGCGCTCGGCAAGCGCCTCCATGCAGGGTATGTTGTGCACCGGCAGGCAAGAGCGAATCTCGGCCGTGGCGCCGGCATGCGCGGCTACGGCGAGCTCGGAGATATTGCCGACGGCGACGGTGGCTCCGGCATTGATCCAAGGATCGACGCGCTCGTGGTCGACGGCGCGGCAGACCTCGTCGAGTACGGGCACGATACCCTGCTCAAATGCATCGGCAGGGGAGAGTCCGACAGCCTCGAGCGCGTCGGTGGTCATATAGATGCGCGCGGCGCCCTCGGCGCGAGCCGCCTCGGCGGCTTCGAGCGTGGTGACGGCGGCGCAGATCTGCGGCTCATCGCGGTAATGCTCGGGCATGGCGCGCGTACATTTGTCGAGCAACGGAATCTCGAGCGTTTTCGCGCGCTCCTCGTACGGCGCCAGAATGGTCTCCTCCAATGCTTTACAGGCGGCGGCGCGCACCTTGTGCACGGCGGAGAAGCCCATGCCGCAGCCGGCGTCGAGCGAAACGTCAAAGCTCGCAGCCTCAAAGGGCGAGGAACCCATACGGCCCACATGCTCAACCAGGTCTGCCGCCTCGACGGCGCGAGTCTTGGCGGCCTCGACGGTGAAGCCTGTGGCGGTGGCGGCGAGCGCGGGGTTGTCACAGCAGGTGAGTGTGACGGTAAACGGCTCGCCCAGGCGCGCCACGACGGACACATCAACAGCTCGGCGGCGCAGCACATCGCGCTTGAGCGCGGCGCCGGCGGCGTCGATGGCACGCTGACTGCGAATCACGCGGACGCGGCAGCCCTCGGGCATGCTGCGGGGTACGCGACATTCGATGATGTCGCCCGCGGCGGCATCATCGGCGGCAATGGTGGTCAGGAATTGGTCGAACTCATCGTCGTGGCGAAGCTCCAGCAGGTCGCCCTTGCCCACGGGCTCAAACAGCTCAATACGGGCGATGGCGGCACGGCGACGGCGGTCGTCGGGCTTGAGGCCGCGCACATCGCGGTTGGCCGGGCGGCTGCCCAGCACCGTGCCCACGATCTGGCCGCGGTTGTTGGAACGCTCGTAGCTCATCATCTCGTCGCCCGAGGTGCCGTCCTGATAGGCGTGCGTAAAGTCGCGGTTGAAGCAGCGCTTGAGCTGGCGCTGGCGGGCGGCTTCCTCGTCCTTGGCAACGGCGACCCCTGCCAGCATGTCATCAATTTCGTGACGATACACATCAACGATGGAGTACACGTAATCGGGCGCCTTCATGCGGCCCTCGAGCTTGAGCGATGCGGCACCGGCGTCATACAGACGGCGAACAAGCTGCGAAGTGTTGGTGTCGCGCGGGCATAGCGCACGCTCGCGGCCGGCGGGGGAGAGCGCGCGGCCGTTCTCGTCGATCAGCTCGTAAGGCAGGCGACAGGGCTGAGCGCACATGCCGCGGTTGGCCGAGCGGCCCGCCATGGCAAAGCTCGACAGCAGGCACAGACCCGAGTAGCAAAAGCAGATGGCGCCGTGGCTAAAGACCTCAAGGTCCACATCGGGCGCGGCATCGTGAATGGCGGCAATCTCGTCGATGGAAAGCTCGCGCGAGAGGGTCACGCGGTCGGCGCCCTGCTCGCGGCACCAAAGGGTTCCGCGGTCATCGTGGATGTTTGCTTGGGTTGAGATGTGCGTCTCGATGCCGGGCATGGTGCGCTTGACCTCAAAGAACAGACCCCAGTCCTGGATGATGAAGGCGTCGGCGCCCAGCGTGGAGCAGCGATGGATGAGTTGCAGCGCATCGCCCATCTCGGACTGCTTGATGACGATGTTGACCGTGACGTAGACGCGCGACCCGGCCAGGTGTGCAGCACGGCAGGCCTGCTCAAAGGCCTCGTCGGTAAAGTTGGTGGCCTTGCGGCGGGCGTTGAAGCTTCCCATGCCGCAGTAGATGGCGTCTGCCCCGGCAGCGAGTGCGGCGGCAAAGGGCTCCGGGCCTCCGGCGGGGGCCAAGAGCTCGGGTCTGCGGTTGGTGGTTCGACTGGCGGTTGCGGTCATATCCTGCCTTTCAAAATGCTCAGATATTCAAAAGTATAGTGGTGCTGTTGCGGCAGACGAGCCCTGTGGCCCAAGCAGGATAAAGTCTTCAGCAGCCCTTGCAGCAAAAATGATCCGTTTCCCTCCGTCCCCTATGGATCGCCTGATTCGATGGGGACGGAGGGAAACGGATCATTTTGAGCTTCACCGTCCGGTCGTGCCGTTCAGCGGCTGACAGGCGCCGTTGGGCGATAAAATATTCTCGCAACGTGATAATAATCTTGCATCGCGCGGAAACCTTGGGTACTATCCCAAATCAAGCGCGGTGTTCAGACCGAATTGTGCCTCCCGGTGTGAACGCCGCGCTCATGCTCTCTATCTGATCGTAAGGAGAAAAACATGAGCAAGACCGTCGTGTCTTCCGATAACGCACCTGCAGCCATCGGCCCGTATTCCCCCGGCATCCAGACCGGCAACATGGTGTTCCTGTCCGGCCAGCTGGGCATCGACCCCGCAACCGGCAAGATGCCCGAGGGCGTCGAGGCCCAGGCTAAGCAGTCCCTTGCTAACGTCGAGGCTCTGCTGACCGCTGCCGGCGCCACCTTTGCCGATGTCGTCAAGACCACGGTCTACCTGGCCGACATCGCCGACTTCGCTGCCGTGAACGAGATCTACGCTTCCAAGTTCGAGGCTCCGTTCCCCGCGCGCAGCGCTTTCCAGGTTGCCGCTCTTCCGGCCGGCGGTCTGGTCGAGATCGAGGTCGTCGCCGCTCTCTAAGACGTTGGCGAAAACAAAACATGACATGCAAAAAAGACCCTGCAGTGCGTGTGAACTGCAGGGTCTTTTGTCAAGCGATGCGACAAAAATGATCCGTTTCCCTCCGTCCCCAAGGGTTAACGTTTAGCCTTCCTTGCGGACTTTTTGCAGGTAGCGGTAGACGCTGGGCTCCGAGATGCCCAGCGCGGTGGCGGCGCAGGCCACGGCGCCCTTGAGCATGAACACCCCGTTGCCGTTGAGGTGGCGAATAACGTCCACGCGGTCGCTCTGACCAAGCGACGCTACATCCAGCCCGCGCGCGCTCAGCAACTCGGTAATGCTGCGGTCGATGAGCTCCTGTGTAGACTCCGAAAGACTTTCGACTTCGATAGACGCAGGCTCCGCCTGCCTAGGCACAGCGTCGAAGCAAGCCATGAGCTGCTGCGCCATGGCGTTGATGGAGCGTACCGTGGAAAGATCGGTGTTGACGCAGAGCATACCGACGATCTCGACATTCTCGCGGATAAAGTACGTCGCTGACTCCAATGTCTTGCCACCGGCACCGCGGCCCTCGTAGCCCGTAATAAACGGCAGGTCGCGATACTTGGCGTCGTGCATGATCTTGAGCGCCAGGTCGGTGGCGGGACCGCCGACCTTGCGACCGCTCACGATGCCGTTGCGAATATCGACGATGGCGTGGTCGGGATCCGAGAAATCGTGCAGCACGATTTCGCTGTTTTTGCCGAGTATCTGCTCCAGGAAATCGACCATCGGCAAAAAGCGACGTACGGTCTCGTTCACGGGCAACTCCTTGGGGTGAAATCGGAAATGTTCATAACAATTTTTTCTCATGGTAACACGCCATTCCTCATCTCGTATATTCGCAGGTACATTGCGTAATACAGACGAGCGGTAGGAATTCGGCGGTAAACGGTCGACCAAAAGAAAAGTTAGATGTTATTTTGACCAGACACTTTCTTGACCTGCGGAAATGCATTGTCTCAGCTCAAGAATAGTCTGATAACAAAAAATTATTATTGAGAATGAGAATCATCTTTAATACGATATGCAACGAAGGCACAACCTCAACCCCGCACTGCGTCACAATAGAGCGTTAGATGCGAAAACAACTATTTCGAGGATTGGTGGTCAAATGACCCAGGAGACGGTTAAGAACGGCACTGAAGCCCTGTTCACTCGTGAAGGCATGCCTCCCGTTAAGGAAATGATCCCGTGTGCCCTTCAGCACGTACTGGCTTCGTTTGCCGGTATCATCACCCCGGCTGTCATCATGGCCGGTGTCTACGGCTTTAATAGCCAGCAGAGCACCGACATCATCCAGGTTGCACTCATTCTTTCGGCAATCGACACGGCCCTTCAGGCCTTCGCTCCCTTCCGTCGTATCGGCGGCGGCCTGCCCATCGTCATGGGCGTTTCGTTCGCGTTCCTGCCGGCCCTTCAGGCCATGGGCGCCTCGGGCTTTAGCTTTGGCGCGCTGCTGGGCGGCGAGATCGTCGGCGGTGCCGTTGCGGTTCTCTTTGGTCTGGCCTACAGCAAGATCAAGTGGCTGTTCCCGCCCGTCGTGACCGGTACGGTCATCTTCTCCATTGGCGTCTCTCTCTATCCCACGGCCGTCAAGTACATGGCCGGCGGTATGGGTACGCCGCTGTGGGGCACCCCGCAGGCCTGGTGCGTCGCTCTTATCACCTTCGCCGTGGTCTTTGCGCTCGCCAACTTTGGCAAGGGCACGCTCAAGCTGGGATCCGTGTTCTTTGGCATGATCGTTGGCATGATCGTCTCCATCCCCTTTGGCATGATCGACTTCTCCAGCGTCGCCACCGCTCAGGTCTTCGCCCTTCCCAAGCTTATGCCCTACGCGCTCGAGTTTGATCCCGAGGTCTGCATTACCCTCGCTGTCGTGTTCCCCATGGTTGCCATCCAGGTTATCGGTGACGTTTCCGCCGCCTGCCTGGGCTCCATCGACCGTATGCCCACCGAGCGCGAGCTCTCCGGCGCTATTGTGTCTCAGGGCCTCACCTCTATGGTCGGCGGCCTGCTGGGCGGTCTTCCCACCAGCGCCCTTGGCCAGAACGTGGGCATCATCTGCTCCAACAAGGTCGTCAACAAGTGGGTCTTTGTGATCATCGCGGCCGTCTTTGCCATCGCCGGCCTGTTCCCGCAGCTCTCTGCCGTCCTTTCCGCCATCCCGCAGCCTGTCATCGGCGGCGCGACCGTCGGCGTCTTTGGCACCATCACCATGAACGGTGTGCGCATGTTCACCCGCGAGGGCCTCACGCAGCGCACCACCACCATCGTCGGCACCTCGGTCGTCTTTGGTCTGGGTATCTGGATGGCCAGCGGTTGCCTTGCCGGCGAGGGCATGCCCACCTGGGTGTCCACCGTCATCGGCTCCAACGCCGTGACCCCCACCGCCATCATGGCCATTGTCCTTAACCTGATTCTTCCGCAGACGCCGGTCGTGGCTCAGCACATCGATGCCGCCAAGGATGCCGCTGTGGATCTGGTCCTGCCCGAGAGCAAGAAGTAACCAATTCGGTGCTATTCGCCGGCGGACGCATCGCCTCGTCCGCCGGCGCCATGCGGCGCCAAGCCGCACTTCAAAGGGCTTGTCCCTTTGGTGAAGCGTTGACGGGAGAGGGCCCGTTTCCGGTGTAGGCCGGCGCTTCGCACTTCCGCCATGTCAGAGGTGTCAAACCCCGCCCCTGATGTTGAAGGGAGCATTTATGCTTCTGGTCGCTAACGGTTCCGTCTTTACCCGCAACGCTCAGACTCCGTTCATTCCCAACGGTGCGGTCGCCATTGACGGAGATACGATCGTCGAAGTGGGCCCCGAGTGCGAGCTCAAGGCCAAGTATCCGGATGCCGAGTACGTCGACGCCCAGGGCAACCTCATCATGCCCGGACTTATCAACTGCCACACCCACATCTACTCGGGTCTGGCCCGCGGCCTTGCCATTAAGGGCTGCAACCCCACCAACTTCCTGGAAAATCTTGAGCAGCAGTGGTGGAAGATCGACGACAACCTGACACTCGACGGCACCAAGGCCAGCGCCTATGCCACGATTCTGGATTCCATCCGCGATGGCGTTACCACGATCTTCGATCACCACGCGAGCTTCTGCGAGATCCCGGGCAGCCTCTTTACCATTAAGGACGCAGCTCAGGAGCTGGGCATGCGTTCGTGCCTGTGCTACGAGGTCTCCGATCGCCGTGGTCAGGAAAAGTGCGACCAGGCTATTGCCGAGAACGCCGAGTTTGCCCAGTGGGCTGCCAAGGAGCGTCGCGATAACGACAACCACATGATCGCCGCCATGTTTGGCGGTCACGCCACCTTTACGCTGTCGGACGAGACCATGGACAAGATGGCCGAGGCCAACAACGGCCTGACCGGCTTCCACATCCACGTGTGCGAGGGCATGAACGATGTGTGGGACTCCCGCCTCAACCGCGGCGGCATCAGCCCCGTCGAGCGCCTGCTGCAGCACAACCTGCTCGGTCCCGACACCATGCTCGGCCACTGCATCCATGTGACGCCCGCCGAGATGGATATCGTCAAGGAGTCCGGCACCTGGCTGGTCAACAACCCCGAATCCAATATGGGAAACGCCGTGGGCTGCGCCCCCGTGCTCGAGTTCTTCCGCCGCGGCATCCCCGTGTGCATGGGCACCGACGCCTACACCCACGATATGCTCGAGAGCCTCAAGGTTTTCCTGATCATTCAGCGCCACAACGCCGCTATGCCCAACGTGGGCTGGTGCGAGGCCATGACGATGCTGTTCGAGAACAACGCCAAGATGGCGAGCAAGTACTTCGATCGCAAGCTCGGTGTGCTTGAGCCCGGCGCTGCCGCCGACGTCATCGTTATGGACTACAAGCCCTTTACGCCGCTGAGCGAGGAGAACATCGACGGCCACATGCTCTTTGGCATGATGGGCAAAAACTGCCGTACCACCATCATCAACGGCAAGGTTCTGTACAAGGATCGCGAGTTCGTTGGCATTGATGAGGACAAGATCAACGCGTGGACCATGGCTGAGTCCAAGAAGCTCTGGAGCACGCTCAACGATCGCACCTACTAATTGCAAGTAGATTCACGCGCGTCGGATGTTTCGCCGCATTCGATGCGCGTATAGGCGACCTCCGCGGGGTCGCCGGCGCTGTGCTAGCGCTACACCGTATTTGCGCCCGCCGCGCGGTCTCGCCGGGCGTTACAGAGAGGAGCTCATTATGAGCGACATCATGAGGCCGATCCCGTTTTCGCAGCTGATGAACTGGATCATCGAGGAGCACAAGTCCCAGGACGCCATCTTTGGCGTGCGTAAGATGGTCACGACCAACCAGGAGGGCGCGCTTCCCATTTTTGACGAGCGCATCGAGACTCCGTTTGGCCCGGCCGCCGGCCCCAACACGCAGCTTGCCCAGAACATCGTGGCATCCTACGTGGCCGGTTCCCGCTTCTTTGAGCTCAAGACCGTCCAGGTTATGGACGGCGAGGAGCTCTCCAAGTGTGTGAACAAGCCCTGCATCGTGGCGCAGGACGAGTGCTACAACTGCGAGTGGTCGACCGAGCTCGAGGTTCCGCAGGCCTTTGCCGAGTACGTGAAGGCATGGTTCGCATGCCACCTGATCGCTCGCGAGTACGGCCTGGGTAGCCCGGACGGCTTTGTCTTTAACATGTCCGTGGGCTATGACCTGGAGGGTATCAAGAGCCCCAAGGTCGATGCGTACATCGAGGGCATGAAGGACGCCAGCGGCTCTGACGTCTGGAACGAGTGCCGCGCATGGGCGCTCGCCAACCTGGACAAGTTTGAGCATGTCGACGCAGCGTTTGTCGAGTCCATCCCGGCACGCATCTCCAACTCCATCACCGAGTCTACCCTGCACGGCTGCCCGCCGGCGGAGATCGAGCGCATCGCGACCTATCTGATTACCGAGAAGGGCCTCAACACCTACATCAAGTGCAACCCCACGCTGCTGGGCTATGAGTTTGCACGTCAGCGCCTCAACGAGCTGGGCTTTGACTACATCGTCTTCGATGACACGCACTTCCGCGAGGACCTGCAGTGGGCCGACGCCGTGCCCATGTTCGAGCGCCTGATTGCCCTGTGCGCCGAGCGCGGCCTGGAGTTTGGCGTCAAGCTGACCAACACGTTCCCCGTCGACGTGACGAGAAACGAGCTGCCCTCCACCGAGATGTACATGTCCGGTCGTTCGCTGTTCTCGCTGACCATCGAGGCTGCCCGCCGCATTACCGAGCAGTTCGATGGCAAGCTGCGCATCAGCTACTCCGGTGGCGCCACGGTCTACAACATCCGCGCCCTGTACGATGCTGGCATTTGGCCCGTCACTCTGGCGACCGACGTGCTCAAACCCGGTGGCTACGAGCGCTTTAGCCAGATGGCCGGTGAGTTTACCGACCTGGACGGCAAGCCGTTTGAGGGCGTCTCTCTCGAGGCCGTGACTGCGATCCAGACCGACTCGCTCACCAACCCGCTCTACAAGAAGCCACTGCGCCCGCTGCCCGACCGCAAGGTCGCCGGCAAGAGCCCGCTTTCTGACTGCTTTACCACGCCGTGCCGCACGAGCTGCCCCATCCAGCAGGATATTCCCGCCTACTTGGCGGCCGTTGACGAGGGCCGCTACGAGGACGCACTCAACATCATCATCGAGCGCAACGCCCTGCCGTTCATTACCGGCACCATCTGCCCGCATCCCTGCGGCCGTGCCTGCGAGCGTGCGTTCTACGAGCCCGAGGGCGCCCAGATTCGCGCCAGCAAGCTCAAGGCCGCCCGCGAGGCCATGACCGCCGTGCTGCCCAAGCTGCGTGCTCAGGCCATCGCCAACGACGGCGAGCGCAACGTTGCCGTTATCGGTGGCGGCCCGGCCGGCCTGGCGACGGCATTCTTCCTGACGCGTGCCGGCGTGCCCGTCACCATCTTCGAGGCCCGCGACTCTCTCGGCGGCGTGGTCCGTCACGTGATTCCCGAGTTCCGTATCGCGAGCGACGATATCTCCCACGACGCCGAGCTTTGCCTGGCCTTTGGCGCCAAGGTGCAGCTCAACGCTCGCGTTGATTCCATTGACGAGCTCAAGGCCCAGGGCTTTACCGACGTGGTCGTGGCCACCGGTGCCTGGATGCCCGGCTCTGCGGGCCTGGGCGAGGGTGCCGAGCTCGATGTGCTGGAGTTCCTCGAGGCCGCCAAGAAGGGCGAGAAACTCGAGCTGGGTGAGGACGTCGTGGTCATTGGCGCCGGCAACACCGCCATGGACGCGGCCCGCGTGGCCAAGCGCCTTGCTGGCGTGAAGAACGTGCGCCTGGTGTATCGCCGCACCAAGAAGCAGATGCCCGCCGACGAGGAAGAGCTCGATCTTGCTCTTGCCGACGGCGTTGAGTTCTGCGAGCTGCTGGCGCCCAAGGCGCTCAACGGCTCCGTGCTGACCTGCGACGTTATGGAGCTCGGCGAGCCGGATGCAAGCGGCCGTCGCAGCCCCGTCGCCACGGGCGAGACCGTCGAGCTTTCCGCCACCACGGTGATCTGCGCCGTGGGCGAGGGCATCGACGCCAGCCTGTACGATGCCGCGGGCGTCGAGCACGACCGTCGCGGCCGTCTTGCCGCCACCTCCACCGGCGTCGAGGGCGTCTGGGCTGCAGGCGATTGCCGTCGCGGTCCGGCCACCGTGGTCGAGGCTATTGCCGACGCCGCCGAAGTCGCACGCGCCATCGCCGGCGTGGACTTTAACAAGTACGCCGACTGCAACGAGCAGGCCGGCCGCGAGGACACCTGCTACGAGCGCAAGGGGTCGCTGTGCCGCGACAAGCGCAACTGCACCAAGACCCGCTGCCTGGGCTGCGGCTCGGTGTGCGAGGTCTGCTGCGACGTGTGCCCCAACCGCGCCAACGTGGCAATTAAGGTGCCGGGCCTGGCCAAGCATCAGGTCGTCCATGTCGACGGCATGTGCAACGAGTGCGGCAACTGCGCCGTGTTCTGCCCTTACCAGGAGGGTCGTCCCTACAAGGACAAGCTCACCCTGTTCTGGAGCGAGGAGGACATGGAGAACTCCGAGAACGAGGGCTTCCTGGCCGTGGACGAGGACCACTTTAAGGTTCGCGTCGCCGGCACGGTCCGCACCGTCTCGGTCGATGCCGTCAACACCGGCCTTCCCGAGGCCGTCCGCCTGACCATCAGGGCCGTGCGCGACAACTATTCGTACCTTCTTAAGAAATAGGCGAGTCTCTTATGGCCAAATCCATTCAACATAACGTGGCCTACGTTGCCTGCGGAAGTGGTTGTGCCTCCGCAGGCGGCGACGCCCGCTGCAGCGAAGGCTGCATTGGCTGTGGCGCCTGCGTCACGGCCTGCCCCCACGGCGCCATTGCGCTGGTCGATGGCATCGCCCGCGTGGACCGTTCCAAGTGCACGGGCTGCGGCCTGTGCGGCATGGCGTGCCCGCAGCGCGTGATTGCCTTCGTTCCCGGCTACCAGAACATTCTGGTGCGCTGCAACAACACCGACAAAGGTGCCATTGCGCGCAAGATCTGCGACACGAGCTGCATCGGTTGCGGCATGTGCGCCAAAAAGTGCCCCGCCGGCGCTATCCGCATCGAGGACAACTGCGCCCATATCGACGGCGCGGATTGCCTGTCGTGCGGCATGTGCGCCGTCGTCTGTCCGCATGGCGCCATCCACGATCGCACCGGCATCGCCGCCGGCGTGTAGAAGGGAATCACCATGGCACAGGAATTCACTTTTACCGTTAACGGCGTCGAGCGCACGACGACTCAGAACAAACCGCTGCTGCGCTACCTGCGCGACGACCTGCATATCCATTCCGCCAAGGACGGCTGCTCCGAGGGCGCCTGCGGTACCTGCACCATCCATGTGGACGGTGCGGCCGTCAAGGCGTGCGTGCTGACCACCGCTCTTGCCGCCGGTCGCAACATCGTGACCGTCGAGGGCCTGCCCGAGGACGTGCGCGAGGCCTTTGTGTACGCCTTTGGCGCCGTGGGCGCCGTGCAGTGCGGTTTTTGCATCCCCGGCATGGTCATGGCGGGTGCAGCACTCATCGCCGAGGACCCCGAGCCCACCGAGGAGCAGATCAAGTACGCCATCCGTGGCAATGTCTGCCGCTGCACCGGCTACAAAAAGATTATCGAGGGCATCTCGCTGGCCGCTGCGGTGCTTCGCGGCGAAAAGCAGATCGACGAGGACCTGGAGCGCGGCGACGACTACGGCGTGGGCAAGCGCGCCTTCCGTATCGACGTGCGCAAGAAGGTGCTCGGCGAGGGCAAGTATCCCGATGACATCGACGAGCTCGATCAGCCGGGTCTGACCTATGCCAGCGCCGTGCGCTCCAAGTACCCGCGCGCCCGTGTGCTCTCCATCGACACCTCCAAGGCCGAGGCCCTGCCCGGCGTGGTGGGCATCCTGCGTGCCGAGGACGTGCCGGTCAACCAGGTCGGCCACCTTATCCAGGACTGGGACGTCATGATTGCGGCGGGCGATATCACCCGCTGCGTGGGTGACGCCATCGTGTTGGTGGTCGCCGAGGACGAGGCGACGCTCGAGAAGGCCAAGAAGCTCGTCAAGATCGATTACGAGCCTCTGGAGCCCGTGCGCAACATTGTCGAGGCTAGGGCCGCCGACGCCCCGCGCCTGCATGACAGCTTCTTTGCCTTTGGCAACACGGTGGAACTCAAGGACAACGTGTGCCAGAGCCGTCACGTGACGCGCGGCGACGCCGCCAAGGCGCTGGCGGAGAGCGCGTTCACCGTGACGCAGCGCTTTACCACGCCCTTTACCGAGCATGCCTTCTTGGAGCCCGAGTGCGCCGTCGCCTTCCCGTACAAGAACGGCGTCAAGGTGCAGTCGACCGACCAGGGCGCCTACGATACGCGCAAAGAGTGCGCCCACATGTTTGGCTGGGATAGCGAACCCGAGCGCGTGGTCGTCGAGACCATGCTTGTGGGCGGCGGCTTTGGCGGTAAGGAGGACGTTTCGGTCCAGCACCTGGCCGCGCTTGCTGCCTATAAGCTCCAGCGTCCTGTGAAGTGCAAGCTCACGCGCGCCGAGTCGCTCGCGTTCCATCCCAAGCGCCACGCCATGGACGGCACCTTTACGCTGGGCTGCGACGCCGAGGGCAACTTTACCGGCCTGGACTGCGAGATCAACTTTGACACCGGCGCCTACGCGTCGCTGTGCGGCCCGGTGCTCGAGCGCGCCTGCACGCATGCCGTCGGCCCCTACAAGTACCAGAATACCGACATTCGCGGCTTTGGCTACTACACTAACAACCCGCCCGCCGGTGCGTATCGAGGCTTTGGCGTTTGCCAGTCCGAGTTTGCGCTCGAGAGTCTGATCGACCTGCTGGCAGAGAAGGTCGGCCTGGATCCGTGGGAGATTCGCTTCCGGAACGCCATCGAGCCGGGCGAGGTATTGCCCAACGGCCAAATTGCCGACTGCTCCACGGCGCTGAAGGAGACGCTGCTCGAGGTCAAGGATGCCTACTACGCGCATCCCGGACACGCCGGTATCGCCTGTGCCATGAAGAACGCTGGCGTGGGCGTTGGCCTGCCCGATGCCGGCCGCTGCAAGATTCGCGTCGAGAACGGCGTGGCCGTGGTCTATGCCGCTACGTCCGACATCGGCCAGGGCTGCAACACGGTCTTTTTGCAGGACGTTGCCGAGGCCTGCGGTCTGCCGCTGAGCTGCATCGCCAACGGCGAGTGTTCCACCGAGAACGCTCCCGACTCCGGCACCACGTCTGGCTCGCGTCAGACGGTCGTGACCGGCGAGGCCGTGCGCGGTGCCGCTTTCCTGCTGCGCGATGCCATGCTTGACATCGAGGCCGGCAAGTCTGCGCCCGCCGCTCCCGTGAATGCGCATGGCGACGGCGTCAAGATCGAGTACGACGACGGTCGCGCCTATCAGCTGCACACGCAGGAGCTCGTCGCCGGCCAGGGTATGCATCCTCAGGATCCCGCGGCCGCCATCAAGGCGCTCGAGGGATGCGAGTTTGGCTACGTGTACCTGGAGCCGACCGACAAGCTGGGCGCCGACGTTCCCAATCCCAAGAGTCACATCTGCTACGGCTTTGCCACGCACGTGGTCATTTTGGACGATGACGGCCGCGTGAGCGAGGTCTATGCCGCGCACGATTCCGGCAAGGTGGTCAACCCCATCTCCATTCAGGGCCAGATCGAAGGCGGCGTGCTCATGGGTATGGGCTATGCGCTTACCGAGGATTGGCCGCTCAAGGACTGCGTGCCCCAGGCAAGGTACGGCACGCTCGGACTGTTCCGTGCGCCCGAGATTCCGGATATCCACGCCATCTACGTGGAGAAGGACGAGCTGCTGCCCGTGGCATACGGCGGCAAGGGCATCGGCGAGATCGCGACGATTCCCACGGCGCCTGCCGTGCAGAATGCCTACCGCGCATTTGACGGCAAGCTGCGTCCAGATCTGCCCATGGTGGATACGCCGTACAGCCGCGCCCGTCACCGCGGGTAGGGTAGGACGCGCACGGCCATTGCTGACGGGCTGTTCGCGCACAACACCAACTGTATATGCTGCACCTTTGGCCCCAGCTCCATCGCGAGCCGGGGCCTTTTGTTTGGAGCGGAGGCAGCATCCCAGATTCGACGTTCTGAACGGGATACGCTTTCCGGGTGGGCTTCAAACGGAAAGTGCATCCCGGAATCCGCGCCTGGAATGGGATGCGCTTTCCGGAATAGCCTTCAACCGGAAACTGCGTCCCGGAATTTCGATTCAGAGTGGGATGCCGTTTCCGGCTGAACCATCAGGCGGAAAGTTCATCCCAGAATTGACGCTCAGAGCGGGACACGGTTTCCGGATAGAACCTCAGCGGAAACCGTGTCCCACTCTGAGACGGGATTCCGGGACACGCTTTCCGCTAGGCCCGCCATCCGGAAAGTGCATCCCGTTTTGAGCGTCCAGACTGGGACGCGCTTTCCGTTGGCGTGGCCGTTGGAAAAACACGGCCCAGATAGGGGGGATGCGATCCGGCGATGCGCGGCCTAGCAGCTCCTACAGCTCCACTTCGTTGAGCCACGTTGGCAGCGCGGTCTGCCGGATGCCTGCCGTCTGCAGCTTTTTGGCGAGCATTCCTGCCGAGCGGACCTCGTTTATGGTAAAGCGCAGCAGAGGATGACCGTAGAGCGATAGGTGCGCCTCGCGCTGTCGTTCGGCAACGAGCGCCTCGGCGGTGGTGCGTCCGGCCAACATGGTCTGGTCGGTATATTTGATGAGCCCGTCGAGCTCGCCCAGCGTGAGTTCCCGCGCCTGGCGCTCCCAGGCAAAGTCCGTTCGTATGGGCTTGGCCGAATCGAAGGGGTCCGTCAATTCGTATTGAAGCCAGTCGGGCGCAAAACCGGTCTCGATCATGGCGGCTCGGGCGACCGATTCCCCGCCGCTCTCGGCGCGGGCGTCGGCATATCGAAGCGTTGTGAGGGCGGTGCGAATCGCGCGACCATTGCGGGCGGTCGTTCGTTGCTCGACGGCCTCCATCAACTGCTCTCGCGTAAGGCCGAGCTTTGAGATCGCCGAATCGGCAATGGGCATGCCGTCGGCAAAACCAGTTTGCAGCAGGCAATCTGTGGCCGTTTGGATAGGCGGCGTTACCGATATGCCGACTCTGCGTATTGCTCCGGCCGGCTCAATCTGGTGCCGCTGAATATGTGCGCCCGGACGAGCCGACGGCTTTGTCGAGCTGCAGACATGCACGACATTCAGGTGTCGCCACGAGACCTCGAGCCCCAGCAGGCAAGCTGCCGAAAACGAGCAGAAGGTCCAATCGGGGTGGATGATCGCAAGGGCGCGAATAATCTCGCAATGACGCTGCGCCCGGTTGAGCTCATCCCAGCGTATTTTGCGCGCGAACAATCCCGGCATGGGGGAGACGACCATGTCGCCGATGCGCCGCAGGAGCGCTTTTCGGATCGCCGCGCTCGGGGGAATCAGACAGTGCCCCTCTTGTTCGGCTTGGGTGAGCAGTTGGTCGATGAGTTGGTCATTGCAATGGGTCATGAGCTACCGCCTCCTTTTGGGTAGCAAAAACGTATCAGCCGGAACTTGCCGCTCAGCTGACCAAAAGCTGACCAAAATCTAACCATGCAGGTAGATGGCCTGGTTTTGACGTCATTTTTTGAAGCTGAATCGGTGGGCGGTAATCGGCACCCGTGAACGGTAGCTAGATATGAAGCCTTGGTAAGTTTCGGGACGTGTACTTTTCCGAAAAAGAGCAATCTATCTGCTGTTTTGTGTTTCTGGATTGCATATTTGAAGGCATGTGATAAGGGCGGCGGATCGTCGTCTGTGCCGGCGGAAGCTGTGACCCGGAATTGCCGCTTGGAATGGGACGCGCTTTCCGGAACAGCCCTCAACCGGAAACTGTGTCCCAGATTTCGGTCCCAGAGCGGGATGCCGTTTCCAGATCGGGCCTCAAACGGAAACTGCATCCCGGAATGAGCGCTCAGAGCGGGATGAACTTTCCCAACGGGGCTGCAGGCGGAAATTGCGTCCCGGATTCGACGCTCAGAATGGGATTCGTTTTCCGGTAGAAGCTTCAGCGGAAAATGCATCCCAGAATTCAGGCTCAGAACGGGACGCGCTTTCCGGATGGCATGTTTGGCGGAAACTAAGGCCCAGTTCTTGGCTCCAGAACGGGATACATTTTCCGGAACGGTCCACGTGCGGTGGTATACCGCCCTTTTGCATGCGCCGCTTGTCGAATTACGTTATAGCTAGCTATATTATAGAAAGGTATAATATAGCTAGCTATAACGTAAGGGAAGGATGGCCCTATGTTTATCGGAAGAACAGCGGAAATGTCCGAGCTCAATCGACTGTATGGCACGGGCTCCTTTGAGATGCCTGTGATTTACGGCCGCCGTCGTGTGGGTAAAACGCGCCTTATCACAGAGTTCATCCAAGGCAAGAAGGCTATTTACTTTCAGGCTCGTCGTACCAATGCGGAGGCAAACCTGCACGGCTTTAGCCAGGCGATACTTGCGGGTTCGGTTGGTGCTGCAGGCGTGTCGTTTCGTAGCTTTGATGAAGCGTTCGATGCATTGGCCACCATGGCTCGCACGGAACGTTTGATTGTCGTGATTGACGAGTATCCCTATCTCGCCCAATCGAATCCCGAGATCAGCTCGTTGCTGCAAGACAAGATTGATCACTTGTACAAAGAGACCAAGCTCATGCTTATCCTGTGCGGGTCGTCTCTTTCGTTTATGGAGGAACAGGTGTTGGGCTACGAGAGCCCACTATACGGTAGGCGCACGGCCCAGTTTAAGATCATGCCGCTCGATTTTACGACGACCCTCGGCCTGTGGCGGGGCATGAGTCGCGAAGACGCTGCGGTTTGCTATGGCATGACAGACGGCATTCCTGCATATATCGAGAAAGTCGATCCTGCCGCACCGCTCAAGGACAACATCAAACGTCTTTTTCTTACTCCTACGGGCTATCTCTTTGAGGAGCCGAGTAACCTGCTATTGCAAGAGTGCCGTAATCCCGAGCAATATGATGCGATCGTGCAAGCAATTGCTCAGGGGCGCTCGAAGATCTCGGAGATTGCGAGCTCCACGGGAATCCCTGCGAGCAACGTAAAGAGCTATGTGGATAAGTTGGCGTCGCTTGGGATTGTCGAGCGCGAGCTGCCCCTAAACGAGACGAGCAATAAGCGAGCCGTGTATCTGCTGAGCGACCAGATGTTTAGGTTCTGGTATATGTTTGTTCCGCAGAACATCGGGCTGATTCAAAACGATATGGCCGAGATGGCGTATAAGCGCATTGAGTCACACGTATCGGATTACATGGGTACGGTCTTTGAGCTTATATGTAGACAATACGTGTACGAACTCGCGCGAGCGGGCCAGTTCGATGTGGTTCCGGCGAGCGTCGGGCGCTGGTGGGGGACGGATAATCGCACGCATACGCAGGAAGAAATCGACTTGATTGTTGACGATGGCGAGGGCACTGCGCTGTTTGCGGAGTGCAAATGGCGCAATGAGCCGGTGGGCGAAGACGTGCTGCAAAAACTCGTGCACCGAAGCGAGCTCTTTAGGCGGCAGCACAAAAGCTATGCGATCTTCTCGAAGCGTGGCTTTACGCAAGGATGCCAGGAAGCCGCAGAGAGCAGGGGAGATACCAAGCTGATTTCGTTTGCCGAGATGTGAGTGCGGGGTAGCTCTGCTCGAGAACAAGAGCCTGTCCTCGAATTGCTGGAATGGGGCCCTTCTTTTGTCGTGTTGGCTGCCGGCGGAATGTCGGCGGAAAGCGTGTCCCGGATTATAGCTCCAGAGTGGGATGGCCTTTCCGGATCGGCCCCTCGCGGAAAATGCATTCCGGAATGAGCGCTCAGACTGGGACGCATTTTCCGGATCGGCCTTCAAGCGGAAGCTGCGTCCCGGATTCTGGCTCCAGAGTGGGATGCCGTTTCCGGTTGAGGTCTCTGGCGGAAGCTGTATCCCGGAATCGAGCTTCAGAGTGGGACGTGCTTTCCCGTCAGGAGCTCAAGTGGAAACTAC
>CABSKX010000030.1 GCA_902478365.1 uncultured Collinsella sp.
CATCTTGAACACCTTTCGCTCTTAACTAGGTGTCCAATTCATCATACCCACTCCACGTTAATAAACTTGCGCTCGCTATTGCCGGTTTTGCGAACCCAGCCCTCAGCAATACCCGTGTTGATGAACTTTTCCATTTCCATTGTTTTACTCCACTTCTAGTACAAACTGGTCATGGCTAACAAATACGCGCTCGCTAGCGCTTGAATAAAACAAGTCCGACTTACGAATTATCTGGATGAGCTGCGCGCGCGGAACCACTACGCCGTACTCTTCCGAAAGCAAGTCGACAAGATCGTCGATATCGATCGATATCTCGCGCGCCACCACCGCCTGGATAAAATCACGGCCCTTCATGGCAAGGCCGCGTGGCGCAAAGAGCTTAATGCCCACAAGGTTTCCGTGCCCCAGCAGGTCCTCCTGCGACAGGAGCACGCTTTCGTAAAATGCATCGGATAGACCGTACTCAAGTAAGGGCAAATCGGATGCGCAGCGCCTGAGCCACGGCACGGTAAAGTACGGCGTATCGTCATCAGCGCCACGCTCGATGGCATCCAAAGCAAAGCTGCGCAAATCGGCATCCCTAATATCAAGCTCATCAAGACCATCGCGCGTAATCCAGCTCGACTCATCGTAGTCAAGCAAGTCGCCCGACCTAATGGCTCGATAGACCATGTTTTTAAAGGACATACAGTTCAACATGGATTGAGGCAGGCTATCGTGCTCGACGATGGCTCCGTGCATCAAAGACAGATAGAAATCTGTCTGGCTTACACCCCGGCCTCTACAGGCGCAGTCAGCATAAAGCGTGAACCCCGTTTGATAGGCAAACAATTCCAGCTTGAGCGTTTCGTCGGGCGAGCATCCCGCCAGCTCAGCAAACTGGGAAAGCAGGTACCAATCCTCATCAAGCTTGGGAAGAGTTGGCTCACTGGCCATGACGCCTTCAGATCCGGTATCAACACACTCGCCATGGAACGGCTGGGGATGTACGTCTTCAGCCACAGCAACGCGCGGAGCCGCCGTGGCCGGCCCGCATTCATTATCTTCAATAACGTTTTCTCGGGCTTCGACCGGATCACTTTGCGTCTCGGGAACAAAGCTCTCAGCACTCGCTTCAACGTCCGCAAACCAATCGTTCGCATCGACAACGCACGGTGATGACCGATAGAACAGCGCTCGTTCATCGAAGCCGAGTTCGTTAATAGCTCGAATCGTATCGAATTTGCCGGCCACATCCTCGCGAATCAACACAACATCGTCGGGCAACAATACCCGCTCAACAACATCCGCGTATGCACCGCCAACGTCATGCCATAAAAGAATGGAACCGGACGTTGTATCAAATGCCATTTGCAGCTGCTCGGAGAGCTCGACTAGGGAGTCATCCAGCATTTGTTCTTCGCATGGCGCGGGGGTCTCATCGACGCCCAGGAACCGATAGCCAAAACCATGCACCGTTTTAATCCAAAGGGGATTCTTTACTTCATCTCCTAGCTTCTTACGGAGGTTTTTAACATGCGAAGCAAGAGCTCTATTCGATTCAGCGAAGCCAACGCCCATCGAGATCTGCGACAGTTCCTCATTTGAAATCTCAACGCTTGACCTAGCCGTAAGTACATTCAAGACACTATATTCAATTGGCGTAAGCGCAAGCTCCTCGCCATCGAGCTGAACAATACGGTTCTCAGAGTCAACGACAAGCACACGGTCGCCATGCGCAGAACGAAATACACGCCCGCCTTCACCAATGCTCGCCTCAGGCTCAAATCCCGGAGCAAAATCGAGACGATAGCCATAACCGTGAACGCCCTTAAGCCAACGAGCGTTGCGGGCATCTTCTTTCAATTTCTTGCGAATGTTCTTGATATGGCTATCGAGCACTCGATGTGACTTAGGGTCATCGTGGCCAAATGCCGCAACAAACAGCTCTTGGCGAGAAAATGCATGACCCGGTTTTTGAGCCATGCAAAACAAGATGTTGAACTCATTGGGGGTCAAGCATAAGTAGGAACCGTCCATGTACGCATCGCACATGGTTGGATCGAGCAGAAGATTGCTATCGATTCGAATGATCTGATTGTTGTTTACCAATGCTCCCATAGCGGCTCTTTCGACTTCTAGCGCGCAGACGACTATTTGATTTTGGCGAGAACGTCCTGGAACTTGGCGTAATTGACCTTAACGCCATCATCCAAATCAATCTCAATCATTTGGTCTGCAAGGTGATGGACCTTCTCCTCGTAGCTCACGAGCTCGGCAGCTTGGTCGCTTATGCGCTTTTGCTCCTTAGCAAGACGAGCACGATCACGACTGTCGCTTACCTCTATCTGGTCGGCAATCCACATCAGCCGATTGCGGTAACGTTCTTGCTGAGGATGGATATAACCCGTACGAATCAGCGCCAACAAATCAGGGCGATAGCGATGCATGTAGACCAACGCCCTAAAGCCGCCCTTCTTGCCCGAATCGAACAGCCAATAAATAGGGCGCTTCTTATAGGTCTGGCAGTGGTCCCTAAAGAAATCCTTCAAAAAGTAGGTGCGAATCACCTCGCGCGAGGTGCCCTTGCCGCCGAGCGCCTCGGCAATAAAGGCCAGATTCTGCTCGAGCGTTTCCTCGCCATACACGGTGCGCACAAAGTCAATAAAATAGCGCACGATGTCGTCGTCAAAGTACTCGTCGTCGGTAATGGGCAGCACGTCGTCGCCATCGGGCATAAAGGTCACGTGATTGGGGTCGGGCATCTTGGCCAGATAGTCGTTGACCGTGGCACCCTGGTCGGCCAAAACCAGACCGTCCACGTCCAGCGAATAGCGGCCGAACATACAGCCCACGGCATAGCTAATGAGCGAAGTGATCTCGTCGCGCTTGGTGCGCACGTACTTGTTGCCCTTGTAGCTCTCGGGAATCTCGTCGGCAGTATCGAAGATCCGCGCCACCGAGACGTACTTGTCCTCGACCTCGATGGGCACCTCGCCCTCCATGTTGTAGATCTTGGCAAAGATTCGGTTGAGCTCCTCCTCGTTAGCGCGAAGCTGCTCAAAGCGAGCATTGACCTCGGCCTTGCGAGCCTCGTATTTATCGGAAAGTAAGGTTGGCATGTTTACACCCAATCTAATAGAGCCGCAATTCAGCTCAAGTAGCGACATTTAGATACGGCAAAGTAGCCGAAGTAACAATAAATGGAGTCATAATTAAAGCGAGCTAGCTGCAAGGCGAACGACCAGATATCACCAATCACGCCCACGCATCGCCATCATGTAATCAGTTTCGTCATCCTTGGAAGAATTGAGCTAACTGCATAACCGTTTGAACGGCAGACAGAGCAATGGATATAGCGTCAGCAGAATCGAAGCCTTCGAGAGAGTTCTCTTTAAAACGCTTCCTATAACGAACTAGTCCAAATCCTTTGACTGTAATTCGAGCTTGGACAAGTCTTTCGTGAAGATCATCGATGCCAAAGTCCACGAGTAGATAATTCTGCCGATGCATCTCATTAAGAACGGCATCCAACAAAGAATTGTCAATTCCTTCCCCACTTAAATCTAAAAAGGAAGAAGGGTCATTCTTTACGCCTATGATGCCCCACAGCAAGCCCTGCGCCACTGGTTTTGTAATCGGCCGAATTGCGGTTACAGGTATATACCAGTTCTTGTCACGTTTAATACAATCAGGAATTTTGCCGGACTTCGGCTCAGCATATCTCCTGACCGAACTCTCTTTAATGCCCCATAGATCCGCGACATCTTGAGATGAGTAATAGCTTGCACCGTCAATTGTTACAGGCTTCACCGCAACCACCTACAGCAATGGATGCCGCTTGAAATCCCAGGAGGTTTCAAACGAGTCCCAGTCGGCTTTTGCTGCATCCCTTAAGATTTCAACAAGATGAACAGCGCAAGGACTATCCTCTGGACCACCCAATAACGGCAAATAGCCCATTTTGCGAACATTCTTGTGACGACCGGGCATTAGTAGTTGAATAAACGCATCTGCTGTTGAAGAATTGGCAAAACCTTGAATATAGGATAATTTCACCGCTGCTGCTCGCTCCGTATCAACAAAAGCAGGCTCGATAACGTCAAAGAGGTGCCCAGATCCACAGTAGCGAAAGGATGCCTTGCCCAATCCGTAATCACCCCAGCTCACAAGCGGTTTAAATCTATAATCCACTGGTAAATCCATTACTTTTCGACCCTCGCTCTGGGCCGTACCAAAAACAAACTCTCCGGAACGTCCCCAGTGAATTACGGAAATCGAATTGCCGTACCATTTTCTGAAATCTCCGCCATTTTTATATGGCACCCACGTTCCACAGTGAGAGTAATCATTGGCTGAAACGTAAGTTGACATGTCGCCGCTAGGGACTTCCCACCACAGTCTAATAAAGCGATCCGTATCTCCAGTTTGAATTCCAACTCGCGGTGGCAGAAACGACGCAAGCGTCGCTTTGGAGGCAAAAGCGTCCGCCATGGACTCGGTTACGCCATAAGCAATCACGCTATCAGGCAGCCGGTGAAAAAACGAAGGCTTACAACGAAACTTGTCCAGCTTCTGAAAGACGCTCGACCTCAAATCTCTTGAGTCGGCCAAATCAGAAGCAAGCACACGCAAAAAGGTGCCGGAATAGTCACCAGCAGCATTTGAAAATACTGTCGCAGTCGTCTCAAAAGCAATAGGCATAACAGTGGGAGACATGTCCATCATGCAAATGACAGGGTGTTCAGACAAAACATCCCGCCTTGCGGAAAGCAAACCTTTGTCAACAGTCCACGTGGCTATCGTAACGAGTGCCGAATATGAACCTTTGCGAGCAAATTGAAACGACCTACTTATGAAACAAGCATAGAGGTCAGAAGAATAACCAGGGTAAAAGCGACGAACCCAATCCGCATACCAAGAACCCAAACTCCTCAACCCCATGTACGGCGGATTGGCCACTACGCAGTCATGGCGGCGAGCGAGAGCTTCGCAGGTCTTAAGGGCACATTCCAGTTTAGTTTTAGAACTACCGTCAAACAGACCATCGGTGCCGATGAGTTCGATCGCCTCACGCAGTGCGGCAAGGTCGCCCTCACTTGGAGCGAGCAGCGAGCCGACCTCGTCCAGATGCGATAGAGCATCGATGAGATCCTTCTTCTTGGCAAGCGCGGCGCCGTGCGGAATGTCATCCTCCTCCAGCATAACCGGCTCGAGCACGGCAATATCCGCCTGAACCCCACGATTAAAGAATCGCCTATCCATCTCTCGGGCACACATAGCCAGCGCCAACCCTGCAATCTGAGCGGCACGGGAGTCAATTTCCATACCATGAAGGTTCTTGGACAGAATGAGTCCGGGAATATCGCGCGATCGGTATTCGCGCTCTAAATACATCTTTGCCAAGAGTTCAAAAGCGTAAACGAGAATATGGCCCGAGCCACAAGCCGGATCGCACAGCGAAATATCCTCGGGGCTCTCGATTTTAATGAAGTCCTCGTGCTCCGCATCGGGCTCGATGTAGTACTCCATTTTGTCACGCAGGGGACTTTCCGGGTTGTTTAGCATCCACAAACGCCCCAAGGAGTTCTGCACCATGTAGCGCACGATCCAGTTGGGAGTAAACAGTTGTGTGGCCGGACCGATGGTGTCCGGCGTCTCCTTGGCCTTAGATTTAAAGAATGCGTCTTTGACCTCGGAATTGTAGAACTGATACATCCAGCCCAAGGATTCGACGTTTTCCCACGTGCTTCGCTTAACCCGTTCGACCAGAGCGCACAGTACACCTTCCTCACCGCGGTCCAAAAGCCTTGTCGGAAGCAGTAACGCATCCGCTGTGCCCACGCGGCCAAAGATGGCGGGCAAGCACTCGGCGAGTTCGTTCATCTGCGCCACCAAAATGAGACGGAACAGCGCCTCATCATCTGCCGCAGCGACAAGATCAAACACGCAATCGCGCTCTAAGCCCGGCAGATCAAGCTCCGTCGGCATACGCAAGCAGTCTGGCGAAAAACTATCGTACTCCGAGGTTTCGCAATATGAACTTAGCATGCGCACGCCACAGGGCAGATAGCCTCGCACTTCCATATAGCGTATTGCAGCAAAGCGATTGAACCAGGTATAGGCCATTTCCTCGCAAAAGCGCGCATAGCCGTCATGCTCTATACGACGATATAGTTCCGAACGTTGCGAGCGCTCGAGCGCAGAGAGCACCGTGCCTTTAACGATGGTTGCATCGCGATCGAATTCTTCACGCCCCGCATCGTCGAGCCCGTAGGCATAGCAACGCTGACGTACCTCATCAATTAAGCGGATGCGTGCCCAAGGGCAAAACTTTTCGAGCTCTTTCGTATCCATGTTTCTCCCTTAGCCCAAACGGATGGCGTCATTACCCTCAAGTCTTCGCAGCAGCTCTTTGCGCGCGGCATCCAAGTACTCATCGATCTGCTGCTGTGAGCTCAGCTCCAACGGCCTAAAGACCATGCTGCGGCTCACCGATTTGACACGTCGTCTAGGTGCCGGTGCAGATTGGGGCTCATTCGTCAGGCCAGGCGCGGTGACCCCCGAATGATCGGTCGTTACCGTCACACTCGTATTTGCCGGTTTGGGACGATTCGCCTCTTCATAGGCATCGTCAATCATTTTGTACAGAGTCGTCTGAGCACGATCGAGCTTGACGGGCACAGCATCCAGGGCGGTTAGCGTTGCCGCATTATGCACCTCATCTTTTCGAGCGCTGTGCGACTCCCCGATGCGCGCTAGAGCGACGCCCTTATTTTGGGCATACGCTTCGATATCCCCATAGCGCTCCTCGACAGAATTGAGCATGGCGATGCGCTTTTGGTCTAAAAGCTCCTTGTAGGCAGCTCTCACCTGTAGGTTTGCCTCTGAAAGCTTTTGGAACTGCAGACTCAGACTCGGTTGTTTAACCGCTCCTCCAATGACGGAAAGCGCATCGAGCGTCTCCGAATCGGCCTCAAAGTAATCACGCTCGCTCTCCATTCGCTTGAATATCTCGCAGGCACTGTCGAATACAGCTACCTTGCTACCGAAAAACTCGTCAATATCTTCGAGATCTTCAGCCGCATCTCCCAGCTCCCCCTCTTTTCCGGCGATCGCCATAATTAGATCGACGGCATCGCGGCCGCTCTGCAATAAGCCTTCGATAAGGTTCTTTGCATCCACGACCTCCTTATAGCCCGGGTAACCTGGGTTACGCTGGTACTCGACCGAAAGAAAGCTCGCCAAGCTATCGCGGCGCTTTTCAAGCGCCGCGCGACATGCCTCGGCAAGGCTGTCCTCTTCGAGCGGCAAAGTATGATTGCCGCTCAACTCTTCTACAGCCTGTCGCGCCTTAGATATGGCCGCCCGAGAAAGCTGCTGGCGCGCCTCAACAACAGCCTGTCGTGCCTTAGCAGCCTTTCGCAGATAATCGAGGATCTTGGAATCCCTAAGATCAATCGCTTGTCCCGCGCAAAGCAGGCGAGCGCGCTTTTGTGCCAGCAGCGTTGCAACCACAGCGGCAATGTCAATCTCCGCCCAACCGTAAGGTTTCGCATGATACGTCTCGAGCAGCTCTGCCATCGTTACCTGCATATGTTGGGCAGCGCGAGCTTCCAGCAGGCGCATAACCGCTTCGATGGCTCCGGCGTTAGGCTCTTGCCCATTCATTGCCGGAGTGTACGCGGTTAGAATTTGCTTGATCTGCATATCGCTGTCGTAGTTTTTATCAATAAGCGACAGCTTGTTGTACGTAACGGAAACAAGCTGGCGTACGCAGTCCTCGATCATATTCTTGGCAGACGCCGATTTGACTGGCGAATACTCGCTGCCGTAGACATAGAACGTTCCATGCAGCACCGCCTGGCGCATAAGGTCCTCTGTACGCTTATCCAGAGCAACGCGCTCTTCCTGCTTGCCGCGCAAGATCGAAGCTACCACTTCGCTGCGATTGTCTGCCTGACGGCTATTGAGGTATTGCTCAATACATGCCGACTGATACAGACAGTCGTAATAATCCTGCTGGGAATCGAGCACTACAATGGCTTCTCCCCTGCTAGAGCTAAGGAGCAGGTCCTCGCGCGAAGGGATCGGGGTGCCATCCACGCCAGAAATCACGCGCAGCGCCAGCCCCGATGCGCTGTTATAACGGGTGTCGTCCAGATATTCCTCGACATCAAAAACGTTTTTACCGACCGACACCTTAGCGTTTTCGAAGACCTGCCTAAACATAATCTGCGCGGCCTTGGACGTAATCTTCGTAGCGTCCGGCTGCACGCGCGAAATCTGCTGGGCGATCTCCTGCTCTTCGTCGGTCAGGTACTTATACGTTTCGCCATTACGAGCCACATAGTTTTGGCGCACTAAACGCTCCAAGGACTGCGAAATCTGTTCGCGAACGACAATGCGGTCGGTGCGGACGTCGTCGGTCATTAGGGTGATCAAGTTTTCAACGTTTGCCGGCATGTCCTTATCGACATACAGGATCAAGAAAAGCAGTTTGAGTACCGGAATGTCGCATTCCTCAAGACCCTGCCCCTTTTGGGCGGCATCCGCCGCTCGAAGAACTACACGACGATGATAGTCCTCGAGCGACGTCGAGATCGTATTGTAGAAACGCCAAAGCGGAACCAGGGCATTCTGGTCCTTATCCTCTATGCATCGAGCGGAGTCTTGAAAGCCACTCAGCATGGAACGCTCGGCGCTTGAGCTGTTTTTTCCGGACGCGCCGTGATTGCGCAGCTCATCCATGATTTTTTGAATGAGCTTAAACTGGTAATCAGCAAACGGATACGTGCTGGCGAAGTCTTCGGCGCCCTCGTAGCCAATTAAATCGGCCGCCGCGTCCTTAAAGCTATACAAGTTGTTGAGGACCGCCGAGCGCTCCTGATACTCAGCCTTCAGCAAGTCGTTCGCATCCTGATTTTTCGCCAAAATGCGGCGACGAATGACTTCATCGGCGCACGAGCTGCTCAAAGATAAACGCGTATTAAAGCGGTCCTGAATCTTGGAGAAGTCACTGCCCTTAACCTTGGTAATTTGATCAATCGCCTGCTGTCCGGTGACCATAACCCATACACGACCGCCACATTTGGTACCCAGCGCCTCGACAATGCTCTGCAAGTTCAGCATTAGCTCGGTATCGCTCGCGATAAACTGGCTCATCTCGTCGGCCATAAAGATCATGCGATATGGACCGCCGCATTCTTGCTCGCGACGCTTTGTGTATTTAGCAATATCGTCGGTAAGCTGGTCGATTGAAAAATCATTGCTTTCCGTTTTTTCATACCAGCGCTCCGCCTCGTCCTTGCTCATGACGCCCGTGCAACTGAGTGCCTCGATAACGTCGTCGGAGTTAAAGTCGTAGTCCTCGCGGCCATCGATCCAGGGGCTATGATTAATCTCTTCGAATGCGGCACGGAATTCCTGAGTTTTACCGGCGTCGTCAATACGACGCTCCAGGCGAGCGAGCTTAAAATCTGCACCGTAGAACCCACGGCTCTCGTAATACATCTTGGCAAAAATGCGCGCAACCGCGCTGCCATCCTTATTGAGCGGGCTTTTGATGCCCATATTAAAGAGGATAGCGTCGGTCGTCACGCCCGCCGCGCGCTTTGCTTTGTCGGCAAGTTCGTCATCTTCAAAACGCGGGGCAATATACTCAATCGCAGTTTTACCCGCCGCCTCACGGTTTGTGAACAGGTAGCTAAGCATCTTGAGGAAATGGGATTTACCCGAGCCAAACGAACCGCTGATCCACACGCCAACTTTGTCCGTCGGAGCATCGAGGGCCCGAACATACACATCGAAAAGCGTCTTGAAATGGCGGCGAAGCTCGTCGGTCACAACATATTCGCTCAGCTCTTGCCTGACACTGCCGTCATCCTCCTGATCGACCTTAATAACACCGTTAATGTTTCGGTCGATATCGTGCTCAAACATATCTTTAATCTTCATGGGAATGCCTTTCGATGACCGGAAACGTTTTTAGAGTTGGTTAAACGCGCGATAGTAGTTGCCGTCGGCAATCGTGCCAAACAGCTTTAACTGCTGCCCGTCATAGGTGCCGGGGTAAAACAAAACGACGGGGATATCGGAAAATACCGGTTGAATGGACTCGAGAATGATGTGGGCACGCATGAACGGGTAAATCTTGCCAACGCCCGTGATAATCAGGACGTCGCGCCCGCGTTTTGGCTCGCCGTATCTCTCGATAAAGCTGTCGTGAATGAACTCGAGGTACTTCTCGGATCCCACTCGGCTCTGCATGCGTTGCAAGAAGTGATCGCTACCTCGTTTTTCCTCAAGGGCGCTCATCTTTTCTAAGATGCCGCGTTTTTCGCAAATGCCGACAAACACGCTCCACAGATCGAACGAAACAATGTTAGGGGCATCGTTTTTTGCCTGGCGCTCGTGTGAGCTATCATCCACTAGCTGCTGAGTCAGGGCGCGCACCTGGTCCTCTTGCCTAGCTGCATATGAATAGATGTAGAGTGGAACCTCGCCACCCAAGCCGCGACAATTCAAAAACTCGGGGTCGTGGAACTTGGAACGAATGAGCTCAAAGCTCATATCAATTGAAGGCAACTCGGTTGCTGTCATCTCGCACCCCTATTCCGTTATGCCAAAGGCAGGTAGAACCGCCGCATCGTCGTTGGCCCGAACGCAACGCTCGAGCTCAAAATCGAGCAATGGCGGACGAAGGGCTTCAGTTTTGCGGCTATACAATCCAGCACCCTCTATACAGTTGACGAGGACCTGGCGCACTTTATTGCACGTAGCATCCGACCACGTTGCAACGCGATCGTCCTGCGCGCGAAGCCCTTCGATAAACGTAACGATCTCCGATTTTCGAAGCGAGAGATCAAAAAGACTGAACTTAGGGGCAATCACGCACGTCATAAAGTCCCAGACAACTCGGTTGTCACACATCATTGCATACAGGTTGACCTGCGCAAGCTGTTCGAGCGAGCCATGCGCAGCAAGATTAATCAGGCTCGCGCGCACGCCTTCGTCTTCGCCAAGAGCCAACAACCGGCGGCAGCAAGCACGGGCGATAGACTTTTGCTCACGCTCAGTAGGATATTGAAAGAGATTTTGGGCGGTAACCTTTTCAATTATCTCTTTCGTATCAGAAAAGTTCTCGTCCACCATGAGGCGCGCAACGACACGCGTCTCATTAACAAGCCACTGTTCACGTGTCATAGAACCACGATAGGTGGTGGGCATGCTCATGTCGTTCAGCCTCTCGACGAATCAAATAGGTACATTTGATTCATACGACAAAACGCTTCACATCCATTGAGCAACATTTTGTTGCACAACATTTTAGCTGCGAAAACTCTCTGAACGGTAAAAATATTCTGTGAACGGCAAAAAGAGGATCTGGTTTATTGCGGTTCCCGAACGGCATAAGCCGTAGGCAAACAATATGCTCCAAGAGGACTTGATGTCATCCCGTGAAGCTTGGGGCGGCAGCGAATACGAGCCCCGAGCCAAGCCTCTCCCCATGTAACCATCCTGTAAATCATAGCGGCGCAGTCGAGTTTTACCGTGATGCGGTCGCGCCTGGCGCTCCACTGTGCTAAAGTATCCCGAACGTTCAAACGACTACGAGGGGGAACTAGAAGATGGCACGTGTGCACAACTTCTCAGCTGGCCCGGCCGCGCTGCCTACAAGCGTGCTCGCCGAGATCGCCGACGAGATGATGGACTACCGCGGTTGCGGCATGTCCGTGCTCGAGATGAGCCATCGATCTAGCATGTACCAGCAGATCATCGACGACGCCGAGGCAACCCTGCGCCGTCTGCTGAGCATCCCCGACAACTACCGTGTCCTGTTTTTGCAGGGCGGCGCCACGCTGCAGTTTGCGGGCATCCCGATGAACCTCATGCGCCGCGGCCGCGCCGGCTTCGTCGTGACCGGCAACTTTGCCAACAAGGCGTACAAAGAGGCCGCCAAGTACGGCGAGGCCGTGCTGCTCGCGAGCTCCAAGGACACCAACTTCGACCGCATCCCCGACATGGCCGACATCAACGCGCGCATTGCCGCCGAGGCCGCGGGCGGCGGGCTCGACTACGTCTACATCTGCCAGAACAACACCATCTTTGGCACCATGTTCCACGAGCCGCCCGATTGCGGCAACGTGCCGCTGGTCGCCGATGTCTCGAGCTGCTTTCTGTCGCAGCCGCTCGACGTCGAGCGCTACGGGCTCATCTACGCCGGCGCTCAGAAAAACGCCGGCGCCGCGGGCGTCACCGTGGTTATCGTGCGCGACGACCTGATCGCCGAAGGCCCCGCCTTTGCGCAGACGCCGCAGTACATGGACCTTAAGACCCAGGCCGCCAAGGGCTCCATGCTCAACACGCCCAACACCTTTGGCATCTACGTGTGCGGCAAGGTGTTCAGTTGGGTTGAGCAGACCGGCGGACTTGCCGCCATGGCCGAGCGCAACTGGGCCAAGGCCAACCTGCTCTACGACCTGCTCGAGAACAGCAAACTATTCCACGGCACCGCGCAGACAGACAGTCGCTCCATCGCCAACGTCACGTTCCGTACCGGCGATGCCGAGCTCGACGCCGCCTTTGTCGCGGGCGCGGCAGAGCACCAGATTCAAAACGTCAAGGGCCATCGCCTCGTCGGCGGCATGCGCGCCAGCGTGTACAACGCCGTCACCATGGAAGACGTGCAGGCGCTGGCCACGTACATGAAGGACTTCGAAGCGCAGCATAGTTTGAGCCCGCGATCTAACTAGCCCGCAACCCGCGGGCCGACCAGCCACCTCAGACCACCCTGTTTAGATCAAAACCTGCTAAGGAGTTTTTCCATGCGTAAGATTAAGACCATCGACGACATCACTAAAGACGGCAAAGTCGAGTTTGGCGAGGGCTACGAGTTTGTAAGCACCGCCGAGGAGGCCGACGCGATCCTGATGCGCTCGACCGACCTGCACGGCTACGAGCTGCCCGAGGGCATCCGCGCCATCGCCCGCTGCGGCGCCGGTGTCAACAACATCCCCGTCGAGGAGTACGCCAAGAAAGGCGTCGTCGTCTTTAACTCCCCCGGCGCCAACAGCAACGCCGTCAAGGAGCTCGTCCTGGGCATGCTGGTGCTCTCGAGCCGCGGCGTAGTGCAGTCGATGAACTGGGTGCGCGACAACGCCGACGACCCCGAGATCCAGGTCGACGCCGAGAAGGCCAAGAAGGCCTTTGTGGGCCGCGAGCTCAAGGGCAAGCGCATCGGCGTCATCGGTCTGGGCAACGTGGGCTCCAAGGTCGCCAACGCCTGCATCGATCTGGGCATGGACGTTTACGGCTACGATCCGTTCATTTCCGTTGAGCACGCGTGGGTACTGAGCCGCGAGGTGCAGCGCGTAGGCACGCTCGAGGACCTGTGCCGCGGCTGCGACTACCTCACCGTACACGTGCCCAGCAAGGCAGACACCATCGGCATGATCAGCACCGAGCAGATTAACCTGCTGGCACCGGGCGCCGTGCTCATCAACTACGCGCGCGAAACCATCATTGACGAGGACGCCGTCGACGCAGCCCTGCGCGAGGGCAAGCTGAGCTGGTTTAGCTGCGACTTTGCCACGCCCAAGACCGTCAAGATGCCCAACACGTTTATCACCACGCACTCGGGTGCCGGCACTGGCGAGGCCGAGGCCAACTGCGCCGATATGGCCATCAGCGAGCTCAAGGATTACCTGGAGAACGGCAACATCGCGCACAGCGTCAACTGCCCCGCCTGCAGCAGGGGCAAGGCGCGCGCCGCTAGCCGCATCGCCTGCTTGCACGCCAACGTGCCCAACATGATCGGCCAGATCACGGCCATCCTGGCCAAGGACAACGCCAACGTACAGCGCATGACCAACGAGTCCGCTGGCGAGAACGCCTACACTATGTTCGACACCGACGAGCACCTGGACGGCAGCACCATCGAGGCGCTCAAGCAGATTCCGTCGATGTATCGCGTGCGCGTGATCAAATAGCGCCGGCACCAAGCCTGTTAGGCAGACCATGAAGCCCATTCGGCCCCCGTTTTCGCGAAACGGGGGCCGATTTCGTTGCTCCGGCTGGTTTGGTAAATGCTACCAAGAAGAAGTTTTTTCGGATAATCGACAGTCATGTCCAAATCACTGAGCGCACCTGCTTTGATAAACAGATTTATCAGGGGCTTTAGTAGGTAAAAATCGATCTCTATATACCACATCCAAGTTGACTGTCTATTTTCCGAAACAACTTGTTCTGGATAGCATTTTTAAAGCCCTTCCAAGGCGAAACTGAAGCCTTTTTTGCGCCCAAAACTCTAGCTCGCGCGACCGTTTTCCACCCGCACGACTACATTCCCGACCAATCGATAAATATCTCCTCACGAAGCCGGCGTTCGAGCTGCTGCTGCCGCGGCGTCTTGTCTTTCAACGGCGCATCGAGATAGGACATGATGAGCTCCATCACCACGCGGAAGGCATCGGGGTCGGCCAGCTGGCCATAGGTCATCAGAACGACGGGATACCCCATCGCTTGCAAGGCCGTCGTTCGGTCGGAGTCAGAGATCTTGGATTCTATGGATCCGTGTATGGCTTTACCCTGGCATTCAACCAGACACTCCCGGCTGCCGTCCCTATTTGCCAGTAGGATATCGGCATAGCGCCTATTAAGCCCCGAAATCAGGCGGGCGCCGCGCGTCATACGAATCTCGACGTTATTGGTAAGGCGCAGCCCTTCGCCGCCGCGCAACCTCGTAAGGCCAAACAGCATCGAAGCCTGGACCTCGAGCGGCGATGCCGCCACCCCCGTAATGCATTTCGCGGCTCGTATGAACGATTTAGCGCCGCGGAGCCCCCGGATCTTATCGACGAACTCTGCAAGCTCAGAGAGCTCGATCAAGGGCGGTCGTTTCCACAAGTCCGTTGGATTCCCCGAGACGTCCTTTACGTTTTCCCAGCCCGACCGTGCGTCACCCCACCGGCCCCCATATGCCTGCACAAGTGCCGACTTTACCTGAGGCGCAATCTTGCACACGGCAAAGGTGCCGCACATCTCATACATGCACATGATTAGACGCTCGTTTGAGACCGAGGAAGCCAGGGTCAACAGGGTAAAGAGCGGGGACGCGACATCGAGGCCAAACTCTGTCTGCCGCACGGAGTCAAACGGCCTCTCCCCGTTCCAAACATGCCTGACAATGCGACCGCCCTTACGTCCGCAGCTGCCCTGCGCCAAAACATGCAACGGAGCGCCCAGGAAATGCGTGACGAGCGGATGCTCGCAAAGGCGCTCCCTGCGCGGATCGTCCGCAGAATCGGGCAGGTCCGGCATTATCGCCAAAACCTGTGGAGGTATACGGTGATACCGAAAGGCAGATATGTCGCACAGTATGTCGTCCATAACGGCTACTTACCCACTGCATCGTCTGTGAACCCGCTCGGACGGCAAACGCGCCAGCTCGGCCTGCGAACGGTAAATACTGTTACGCGCACGTCACGGATCTCTCGGGAGGCTTACAATCGGTTTTGAAAGCAAACTGATTGTGAGGTTGCATATGGTTGACAAGGACTTTGCCTGGCGGCTTGCGCAGGAGCTTTTGCGGATCGACAGCTCAGACCCGGGCGCGTATGAGGGCGAGATTGAGCACTTCATTAAGAGGCTCATTGAGCAGCAGCTGGCGCAGCTTGATAGTCCTGCGCTCGATGCCGTGCAGATTGAGGAGCTCGAAGTACTCCCCGGACGCCGCAACCTTATGGTCACCGTGCCCGGTTTGAGCGACGAGCCACGGCTCGTCTACATCTGCCACATGGATACCGTCACCTTGGGCGACGGCTGGAACGCAGGCATTCCGCCGCTCGGAGCAATCGTGCGTGACGATAAACTCTATGGCCGCGGTGCCTGCGATATGAAGGGTGGCCTGGCCTGCGCCATTGCCGCACTGGTCCATACGCTCGAGCGCGTGGCGGCGGATGGCGCGCTGCCCCGCCGCGGCTTTTCGCTCATCTGCTCGGTCGACGAGGAAGACTTTATGCGCGGCTCCGAGGCGGCCATCGATACCGGCTGGGTCGGCTCGCGCGAATGGGTGCTGGATACCGAGCCCACCGACGGACAGATTCAGGTGGCGCACAAGGGACGCACGTGGTTCGAAATCGAGATGACCGGCGTCACGGCGCATGCGAGCCAGCCTTGGAAGGGCGCAGACGCCGTCGCCGCCATGTCCGAGGTCGTGTGTGCGCTGCGCCATGCGTTCGCGGCGCTGCCCGTACATGATGAGCTGGGACCTTCGACCGTCACATTTGGTCAGATTGAGGGTGGCTATCGCCCCTATGTCGTGCCCGACCACGCCAAGGTCTGGGTCGATATGCGCCTGACGCCGCCGACCGACACGGCCGCCGCGATCAACCTGGTCGAGCGGGCCATTGTCGCTGCTGAGGCTGCGGTTCCCGGTTGCCATGGCAGCTACACCGTGACAGGCGACCGCCCCGCCATCGAGCGCGACCCAGGCTCTCCTCTTCTAGCCGCGCTCAAGCGTGCCGCCGATGACGTGACGGACGCGGACACGACCGTCGGCTTCTTTACCGGCTACACCGACACTGCCGTCATTGCCGGCAAGACAGGTAACCGAAATTGCATGAGCTACGGCCCCGGCTCGCTCGCACTCGCCCACAAGCCCAACGAGTATGTGCCCCACGCCGACATCGTTCGCTGCCAGAGCGTGCTCATCGCGCTTGCCGACAACACGCTCTGGAACGCAAACGGCCAAGTTGGGGCATAATAAGCCGCGAACAAACCGACTCGCGCGTTAGGACCGTCCATGAAAGCTCTTCCGTTTCCCTGCATCCGCCCGGCTCAGGACCGCGTGCTCGAAGCGCTGCCGCAGATGGGTGGTATCCTGAGCGGCAACGACGCCCTGCGCGGCGCCATCGCCGACGGCCCGATGCTCAAGGATCCAGGCGCGGCGTATTACGTATACGAATGCTCGGGCGAGCCGGGTCGCGTGACGGGTGTCGTGGCGATTTGCCCGGTTAGCGTGCTGACGGGCAGCGACGAGGCTGCCGCCGAGAACGTCGACGCACTCGCCGCTGCGCACGCGATCGCCGACCTCAAGGTGCAGCCGCGCCCCGTGTCGCTCGCCTACGAGGCCTCACCCGTCATGGATATCATCCTCGGCGCCGCCAAAGAGGGTGCTTCGCTCTATGCCGTCACCGACCCCGCCGGCATTACGCACCGTGTGTGGGAGGTCAAGCGCGAGGACGCCGTCGGGGCCATCCGCGCTATGCTCGACCAAGCACCGGAGCCGACGCCGGCAGACGACCCCGCCTACGCCGCCGCTCTGACCGGGGCTTCGCAGCTGCTGGCCGATGAGGCCCGCAGCGCTGGCACTTATACAGGCAAAGAGCCGTTCAACTTCGCCGTCGCCGTGCTGTTCCCCGCCGCGCAGGTCGCCGGCGGCGCACCGCAGGTTCCGACGGGTTTGCTCACCCACCAGATCGCACGGTTCTAACGCTACCCGCGCTGCGGACCTACCGCCGCGACGAGCGGCTCTAGCCCCAGCTCGCGCGCGTAATCCTCCTGCGTAAAGACTTCGACCAGGTCAAACGTATCGGATTCGTCGTCAAACGCAAAATGCAGCACCGAGCAGTTGCCCGGCACACGGTCGCGCTCGTCTGCCGCCGCACCCTTCACGTGGTCCATGAACTCCTTGATAGCCGAGCCGTGGCTTACCGCGAGCACGCACGTATGGTCCGGACGCTGCATAAGCTCGGTCAACGTCGCCACCATGCGCTCGCGCACCTGCATCTGGCCCTCGCCGCCAAACTGGCAATAGAAGTCGCGCCACGGGCGCTCGGGCATCAGCATCACGCGCTCGGCCTCAAAGTCGCCAAAGAACCACTCGCGCAGGCCGTCCAGGCGCTCGTACGCCAAGCCCGGCCACAAGTTGGCGATAGTCTGCTCGGTGCGATGAAGTGTGGAGGTGTAGGCATGATCGGGCTCAATGCCGCGCGCACGCAAGAACATGCCGGCACGCGCCGCCTGGTCGCATCCCAGCTGCGTAAGCGGCGAGTCACTCCAGCCCTGAATAATGCGCTTGAGGTTAAATATCGTCTGGCCATGACGGACCAGATACAGGTCTTTATTCATAGGGGGTCCTTTCGTTTGTTACCAATCCAAGAGCGAAAACGCCCCGTCGCAATAGCCAAAATGAAGCACGGCACCGTTGTCGGGTTGCTCTCCCCCGCCGGTCACGCATCTAAGAAACTCCTGGCAGGCTGAGCCGTGGGAGACGGCCAACACGCAGTCGTGCCGGGGTCGGGACATGATGCGGGACAGTGCCGCGACCATACGTGCGCGAAGCTCACTTTCCGACTCGCCACCAAAGGCAACCGGATAATCGCCCCAGGGTTGCGCCGGCATCTCGCGGTTTGATGTACCCTCCAGCGAGCCCAAATGCCACTCGCGCAGGTCGTCGACCAGCTCTATCGAACGGCCCTCACCAGCAATTAGCTCAGCCGTACGCCGCGCCCGACCCAACGGGGAGGAATACACATGGTCAAAGGTCACGCCGCGGTCCTCGAACGCCGCGCGCGTCGCCAGCGCTTGCTCGCGCCCGCGCGCCGTAAGCGGCGAATCGTGCCAGCCCTGCAAAATGTTCTTCACATTGAGCTCAGTCTGCCCATGCCGCACCAAATACAGATCGGCCACACGCCCTCCCCTCGCATCACCACGAAGGAGACGGGCGCCTTTGTGGTGGTTTTGCCGCCGGATCACACCGCAACGACGCGTAACTACAGCAGCACGTCGGCAAGCGGACGCTTGGGCACGTGATGCACCTGCGCCTCATCGCGCCAGTAATTGATAGAGCCATCCGGGTTGGAATCGATCGCATCGATCACCTGCGTCTCGGCCGGAACGCCAAACGCCATGATCAGTTTGAGCTCATACTTGTCGTCATCGAGCCCCATGGCGTCGATAGCGCGGGGCGTAAAGGCCTTGAACATGCATGCCGCCACCTCGGGCGTGGCGCTGCGAGCGGCGAGCATCATCGTCTGGGCGGCAATGCCGGTGTCGACCTCGGTGATGGGCGCGGCGGGCTTACCCGGAACAGCGCGCTCCGCAAGAATCGCGATGTAGCCGGTCGGGCGCTCGCCCTCATCGGGACCCGGCCAATCCTTGAGCGCACCGGCCCAGGCGAGCTCATCAAATACGCGGGCGCAGTCCTCTGCGCCGCTCACCACATGAAAGCGCAGGCGCTGAGCGTTGGCGCCGCAAGGGGCCAGGTGTGCCAGCTCCGCCAGCTCGAGCAAAAACTCGCGCGGTACGCGCATGGACTCGTCAAATCGGCGGCACGTGCGGGCGCGGCGGACCAGCGTGTCAAACGTGTCCAGGCCAAGCTTTTCGCAACCCTGCTTTGCCATCGACTCGGCGCTTACCGGCGCTGCGGGAACTGTTTCGTTCATAGGGACCCCTCAATAAAAGCCAATTGTCCTTAAGAAAATCTAACCTAAAACGTAGGCAATAACGAACAGAGCCGCAATGTTCTACACCTGTTGAATATCCCACATCCAAACGGGAACAAAGATAACAATTCGGGAAGGTGAGGCTCCCATTCGCCCTTTCCGCCCCACGCGACGGCGCCCTTGGGCGATACTGGTTGCAAGAGCTACGGCTTACGCCGCACGGAAAGGAGACATCATGGGCATCTTTAAGAACGATGACAAGCAATCGAGCGCGTTTGGATTTGACGAGAAAAGCATGGCAGGCAAGGCCGTCAAGGCCGTGCGCTGGATTTACGCCATCACGGGCGTCTTAGCGCTCGTTGCCGGCATCGCACTGCTGTTTGCACCCGCCAAGTCCCTCGTCTTCCTAACGACCGTCTTGGGCTTCTACTTTGTGATCACGGCCGCGATCAGGCTGTTTACCGCTGTTTTCGAGCCGCTGCTGCCCACCGGCTGGCGCGTTACGAGCATCATCTCCAACCTGCTCATCATTCTGGGCGGCGTCATAATCCTGCGCAATCAGGCTTTCTCGACCGCGACGCTCACCACGCTTGTAGTGGTCGTCGCCGGCTTTGGCTGGATCGTCGAGGGCGTCATGTCGATTCTGGAGTCCGAGCTTTCGTCTAACCGCGCCCTCGCCATCCTGAGCGGCGCACTCTCCATCATCGCGGGCATGTTCGTGTTTATCTATCCGCTGTGGTCGGCCAAGATGCTCGTCATCTTTAGCGGCGCCGCGCTGCTGGTGTTTGGCGTAACGCTGATTGTTCGCGCCATTCAGTTTGGCAAACTGGTGCACTAGATGCCAAAGACGCTTTTTATTGATGCCGACGCCTGCCCGGTCACGCGCGAGTCGATTGACTGCGCACGGAGGGCAGGCGTCGCCGTCGTTATCGCCGGCAACAGCACGCAGAACCTGGAACGCCACATTCGCCGCGACGACCCGCGCGACGCCGAGCACGCGCGTCGGGGCTTTTGGGTCACGACGCTCGATGTGAGCGTGGGAGCCGATAGCGCCGACTTTGCCATTATCGAGCGCCTGCAGGCTGGCGACGTGGTCGTGACACAAGACATAGGCCTGGCGAGTATGGTGCTCGGACGCGATGCCGCCGCCATCGGCGTGCGCGGGCGCGTCTACGATAAGGCGACCATCGACATGCAGCTGTTTATTCGCCACGAGGAAAAGAAGGTGCGCCGCGCTGGGGGACGTACCCGCGGTCCGGCAGCCTTCACCAGCGAGGACCGAGCCCGCTTTAAACGCAACCTCACCGAGTTGCTGCGCTAACCAAGGCAGATTTTTGGAATATGTCCGGAAATCTGCCTTTTTGTTTTGAGCGGCGTGAGCACTCAGAATCCATGGCTCAACAAAAAAACGGGCTTCAAAATGCCATGCGTCGCCGCACTGCGCAGGCGCCGAGCATGGCTATTTTGAAGCCCGTTTTGCTAGGCCTACTTAGAGGCCAACGGCGGAGAGAATGAGTCCCCAGCCGGCGCCGATGACGTACATCATGACCAGGAACACGGCGTTTTCGCGAGCGCTGCGGTTGGTGCGGAACAGGACTAGGTAGCCCACACCGGCGGAAATGAGCGTACCGGTGAGCATCGGCGCCAGCTGCAGCGCGCCTTCGAGGTACAACTGCGTAATAACGACGCTGGCCGAGCAATTGGGGATCAGACCGACAAGCGCCGAGCCCAGGACGGCGAGCGTCTCGTTGCCGCGCAGGAACTGCTCGATTGCGGACTCGCCAAAGGTCTCGAGGACGGCGACCAGAATCAGCGTTACCAGGAAAATGAAAACCGACACCTGCACGGTGTGCGAGATCGCGCTGCGGATGATCGACAGAATGGGCGCGCCCTCGTGGGAGTGGCCGGGGTCGTGGGGGGGCTCGTGCTTGTCCGCGTGACCATGGTCGTGGCTGTGGTCGTGCCCGTGATCGTCCTCATCCTCGTCACAGCCACAATGATCACGTTCGCACAGCTCGTGGATGTGATCGGCACTTACGCCCGCCTCGGCCACCTCGTCAATGATGTCGCCCCCGGTATGGTCGTCGTGCGCGCAGTTCACATGAGCCGGATTGGCAGCGGTCCCCAGTACGGTACGGCGAATCGCCGCATGCGCGCGGGCATTACGACGAAGGCCGCGGATAGCCGCATCCACGATAAAGCCCGTGACCAGCGCGATCAGCGCCTTCGAAGCCAAAAGCATCGCCATGGTCTGCACGGGAACCCGCTCGGCAAGCAGCAGCGGCAACATCTCGTCGGAGGTCGAGAGGAACACGGCGACTAGCGTGCCCAGCGTCACAACACGGCCGGCGAACAGCGTCGCCGCCATGGCCGAAAACCCGCACTGTGGCACCATGCCCAGCAACGAGCCAACCACGGGGCCGGCGGCGCCCGCGCGCTTGATGGCGCCGTTGACGCGGTCGCCCGCAACATGCTCGAGCGTCTCGAGCGCAAGGTACGTCACCAACAAGAACGGCACCAGCGAGAGCGTGTCTTTGCCGGCGTCGAGCAGAATATCAATCAGTAAATCCATGACGGATGGAACCTTTCGTGTCTTTCGGCAGCATTGTAAAAGTCCTAGCGGTCAACTAGGGTATTGTAGTTGTCCCGGGCGCGGTGCCAATAGTTGCCCATGGTAAACTATCATCTCGCCACAACTCAGTAACCCCGAGCCGCGCAACGCGGCCCGTCCAAGGAGCAGCATATGAATGTTTCGCAAGCACTCGAATACGAGCGCCAGCCGTTTATCCCCATGTTTATCTACGGCGACCACGGCGCCATGGAATCTGAGCGTCAGAAGGGCGAGGAGGCCCTCAAGGTGCTCGAGACCGAGTACTTTACCGCCGAGGGTGACCCCGGCTTCGACTTTGCCACCGTGCGCGACCTGGCCGACCGCAACCGCGACCTGTGCGACCAGATTGGCGAGACACGCCTACGCAACGTGACGCCCGCGACGCTCTCGCGCGGCCTGTCCGATGCCGACATCTGCGCGGCCATCGGCAAGATGCAAAAGCGCACCGCCGCGTCCGTCATGCGCGAGATCCGAGGTGACCGCGACGCACTCGGCGTGGCCTATGCCCGCAAGCCCATCCAAGGCACGGTGCTGGGCATCGACATCGAGACCACCGGTCGCGCGCCCGAGCGCGGCTACATCATCAACGTGGGCTGGGAGATTATGGACCTCACCAGCGACGCCGTGCCGCATGACGCCGAGGCGCACTACTGCGGCCTGCCCGACATCTACCGCGGCGAGGATGTGCCGCTATCGAACATCCATCACATCACCTGGGACGACATCGACGGCAAAAAACCGTTCCGCGAGAACAAGGAGTTGCAGAAGCAGCTGCTCAAGCTCATGAAGAAGTATCCCTATATGGCGCACAACGCCGCCTTCGAGGACAGCTGGTTCAAAATTCATCTGGACGGTTACGCCGAGGCACGCCGCACAGGCAAGATTATCGTCATCGACTCGCGCCAGATCTGCCGCAGCCTAGACGCCGACGTGCGCTCGCTCCCCCGCGAGTCCGCGCCCGCTGCGCTCGAGAACTGGGCGCGCCGACGCGGCACCCTCGCCGCCGACGCCAACGAGCAGCATCTGGGCCTCGACGACACTGACCTCATGCTCCGTACCGTCCAAGCCGAGTTCAACCTCAAGAACTTGTTTGCGAAATAACCAATCAATCTGCGGGAGCGCCTGCCAGTCACAGCGCAATCTGTCTGGGCGCACCGGCGCGTAGTAAACTAGGGCGCAGCCTTATGGCTGCACCCTAGTTTTCATCAAAACGAGCAAATACGCGTGCTTCACACAGTCGACAGGTTGCTCACCTACATTTTTCGAGTTGTTCGGCCAGCTGAACCACTAGTCAAGGCCCCTCGAACCGCAATCGAGCGCTGTAGTCGCCTTAATTTCGCAACCAAGCCCCATTAATCTACCTGAATCAATTCGAATAAGACGTTGCGATCGCACCATTCATTTAGGATAAGGCCGAATAACTCAAATTATGTTGGTGAGGCATCTGGACGGTCAGCAAATACGCTTAGAAGCTACGAATTCGCAACTAAAGTTCACCAAAAAAGGCGCAGCTGGCAGAAACCTCCCCAGCCGAAGCTGCTCCCTCGATACGACAGCTCAAAAGCCCACCGTTTGCAGAAGATAAGCCGCGCCCCAATACCGTTGCCCGAAGTTTCGAGCGTATGTGGCGTCTGCTATGCCATCATGCGCGTATGGGAATCGTTCTGTCACATACCACGGCACGCGCTGTATACCAAACAGCCAACTCGCTCGCAAGCTACGCGATCGATCCCTTACCTATGGAAAAGATCAGAGTGTCTGCGCCGACCACGTCCGACCTGGAAGCGGCGCGAGCATGGCTCAACAGAAAGAATGTCGATTCTGAAAGCATCCATGTGCTGACGTTTTCCAATAATGCCAAAAGGCACCGCAAGGGCTGCATCTGCCACTGCTCGCGCTATACGTTTGATGCAGAAAGCTACCTAGAACTCGAGCCGAACGTCTACATCGTCGATATCAAGCTGTGCGCGTTAGAAGCAACAGCCGACCTCAACCTTACTGAGCTCGTTGAGTATTACTTTGAAATCTGCGGCTCCTACGCGCTTGAAACGTCCGACGAAACTCAATATCGCGAGCGCCCAGCCCTAACCAGCGTTGAAGAACTCAGAGCCTTCTTTTCAGAGGCATCAGGGTATCGTGGGTCCAATAAAGCCCTTAAGGCACTTTCTTATGTACGCGGAGGCTGTCGCTCTCCACTCGAAACGGCGTTTGTCATGATGCTGACAATGCCCAAGTCAATGGGTGGCTTAGCCATACGTGCCATCAAAACGGATTATCCGATCCCAGTCCCCAAAAGATACGCCGCACTAACGCGACGGACGGTTTTCTACCTCGACGCGCTGCTCGAAAATTCGATGACTGATATCGAATACAACGGCTTTTACCACGACGAGCCCGAGCAGCAATCAATTGACGAGGAACGCCGAAACACGCTGCGAAACATGGGATATGTCGTTATCACAGTTAGTCGTCATTCGTTTTTCAAGCAGTCCGCTTTTAGACGAGTCATGGAAGCGATTCGCATTCGCGAGAAGATCTGGCCCGGTCGGCTACCGGATAACTTCGCCATCCTGCAAGAAACTCTTCGTCAATTTGTCTTGCGGCGCTACTTCGAATACGGTCGCCGCGTCCTGGAGGCACTCAAAGAAGAAGAGGCCACCAAGCGCGAAATTGCAAGTCAATATCCGCAAGCTGATGACCCGAGCATCAACGATGTGCCCGAACCCGATGACATGCAACACGTTGGGGCCCTTGCTGAAGAAATCAATGGGCCATGGGAATGCGAAATGTCCGCAAAAATCGATGAAAACCGCGCGGAAGACGACGCGATTATTGATCTAATTGAGAATTCGCTCTTCTAAAGGCGGTCTCTGCGGATGTCCACCTACATTTTTCGACTTATTCGGCCACCGATTTGCCTGATTGGCTGCAGCAATGCTCAATATAACTTTAGATAAAACTGATTCTGCAGGAACTCCCGTAGAGAAAGAACTGATTCTCACGGTATTTAACAAGATAAAGTACAAATATGAACAGCTCTAATGCTTCTCGAGGCGGCTTTCTTAGCATGCTGGCCGAACATCTCGAAATATGTTGGCGAGCATTGTGTCGATGCATCCTAACCCACAGAAAATCGCAGAGACAGCAAGCAGTCATCGAAATTATCGCAAATTGTATTGACATATGAACATGCGCTCATATAATCGGAAGTGAGTTATATGAGCGCATGTTCATATGAAAGGATATTGCAATGAGCGTCTGCGTTGATGAAACGAAGCCCGACACCGAGGCCACTGAGCCAATCGTCCCCACCACCTGCTCGCCCGAGGACCTTCCCGACGAGGAACTTCTCTACGACCTCGCCGACCTGTTCAAGGTCTTCAGCGACACCACGCGCATCAAGATTCTCTATGCCCTCATGGGCCGCGAGCTCTGCGTGGCCGAAATCGCCGAGGCAACCGAAACCTCGCAGTCGGCAGTATCGCACCAGCTGCGCACGCTTAAGCAGTCGCACCTGGTCAAGTTCCGCCGCAACGGCCGCAACATCCTCTACTCGCTTGCCGACGATCATGTCTACACCATGCTCAACCAGGGCATGAGCCATATCTGCGAATAGCAACCAGCCACGGTACCAACGCGGCCAGCACCCAGGTCGCAAACACAGGGAAAGGAACCCACCATGAAAAAGCAGTTTAAGCTCGACGAGATCGACTGCGCCAACTGTGCGCGCGAGCTTCAGGACGAGCTGGCCAAACTCGAGGGCGTCAAATCCGTGTCCGTCAACTTTATGACCCAGAAATTGACGCTCGAGGCCGATGACGCCGAGTTCGACGAAGTGCTCAACCGCGTTGTAGAGTTTACCGCCGACGCCGAGCCGGACTGCGAGATTATTCTCTAGCCCAGGCTTACGCCAACCTGCAAGGCCGCGCTTGCCGCGGCCTTTGCTCGCGAAATTATATGAGCGAGTGTTCATACATTCAATTGGGAGGATACGAGTCATGGCCACTGCCGACCCCAAAAAGAAAAAGAAGAAGCGCAAGAAAAAAGAGTCACTCGAGCATAAGCGCAACCGCATCCTGGTAGCGCTGGGCATTTTTGCCGTGGTGTACGCCCTCGATGAGCTTGGCACCCTCGCCGCCGCGTTCGGCACCCCGGGCGACATCTACGCCAGCTTTGTGCTGTTCCTCGTGCCGTTTTTGATTGCCGGCTACGACGTACTGCAAAAGGCATTCAATAACATCCGCCGCGGCAAGGCCTTCGACGAGAGCTTCCTCATGGCCGTCGCGACCATCGGCGCGTTTGCCATGGTGCTCTTCCCCGATACCGACCCGCACATGGCCGAAGGCGCTGCCGTCATGCTGTTCTACCAGGTCGGCGAGCTGTTCCAGGCATACGCCGTGGGCAAGAGCCGCAAGTCGATCAGCGCCATGATGGACATCGCGCCCGACTACGCTAACGTCGAGCAAGCCGACGGCACGCTCGAACAGGTCTTTCCCGATGACATCGCCGTCGGCACCGTGATTGTGGTCAAGCCCGGCGAGCGCGTGCCTATCGACGGCGTCATCGTCGAGGGCGAAACCCAGCTCGACACCGCCGCGCTCACGGGCGAGTCAGTCCCCCGCCCCGCCAAGTCCGGCGACGATATCATCAGTGGCTGTATCAACATGACGGGCCTCATCCGCGTGCGCACCACCAAGCCCTTTGGCGAGTCCACTGTCGCACGCGTCCTGGAGCTCGTGGAGAATGCCAGCGAAAAGAAGGCGCGCACCGAGAACTTCATCACGCGCTTTGCCCGCGTCTACACCCCCGCCGTCACCGGCGCTGCCGCGGCACTCGCACTCGGCGGCGGCCTGGTCACCGGCGCTTGGTCCGACTGGATTCTGCGCGGCCTGACCTTCCTGGTCGTCAGCTGCCCGTGCGCCCTTGTAATC
>CABSKX010000031.1 GCA_902478365.1 uncultured Collinsella sp.
GAAAGCCAGGTTGATGCGGTTGGCACGGCCGATCTGGTGCGACTTGTAGTTCACGCCGTTGAGGGCACCTGCCGATACACCGTAGACAGCCGGAATCTCGACGCCAGCCTCCATGAGAACGTCGAGCACGCCCGCAGTAAACTGCCCGCGGAAGCTGCCGCCCTCCAAAACGAGCGCGACCTTGCCAGCGTTCTTTGCCTTATCTTCTGCAGTCATGTTGACCTCCTGCGATTGCGTTTTGGCTTTCTTCTACCCAGTTTTGGGATGGCGAGCGCGCGGGTTTTGGAGTTGAGGAGGGCGGAGCGGTCGGCGGGAAAGCGTGTCCCGTTCTCAGAGCAAATTCCGGGTCGTATTTTCCGCTGAGCCCGCCATCTGGAAAATGAATCCCATTCCGAGCTTAGATTCCGGGATGCGCTTTCCGCTTGAGCTGCCATTGGGAAAGCATGTCCCACTCTACGGCGGGATTCCGGGTCGCAGTTTCCGCTTGAGGCGCCATCCGGAAACTACGTCCCAGTCTGAGCGCGGATTCCGGGACGCGCTTTCCGCCTGGGCCGCCATTGGGAAAGCGCGTCCCACCCTGCGTTGCCGTAGCGTTTGCTTAACGCCCGCGCCCTGCATAGAGTTCGATTCTCCGCGGGTAGAGATGACGTTGGCGCGGGGGCATTGTCGGCTGTCATCCGATCGACATCGCATCTGTTTTGGGCTGAGGCATTGCGCGGAGAATCCGCGTATTTGCTTCGCAAATCCGCACCGGCTTCGGCCGCCTGCCGGCGTCCTCGCCCGCTCGCTACAAACGCTCCGCGTTTGTTTAACGCTCGCGCCCTGCACAGAGTTCGATTCTCCGCGGTATCTATAAGTAATAAAAAAGCAGGTAGGTACGTTTACCTACCTGCTTGCAACTATTGGTGGAGGCGCGGAGAATCGAACTCCGGTCCACGAAAGCCCCCTGATTGGCATCTCCAAGCTCAGTCGCTGGTTTAGTCTCGGACGCTTTGCGCGCAGCGACACGCTCGCGGCATCCCAACCGGTTCGGTCTTAGCCTGCGCCATACCGATTACGTGCGCAGGAGCATTCCCCTAAAATGACGTCGCGCCGGTGTCGGGGAAATCACCGGGTTGACGCGCCGCTATAAACTAAGCAGCGAGAGCCATAGGCTCAAAAGAAGAGTTGTTGTCAATTCAATTTGACGGTACCCCTGTTTAACGAGGCGAGGAGACCTCGGCTTGCTTCCTCTCTCAGAGCTATCGTGTCGAAACCAGTCGCCCCCGAATGTCGGGAAAGTCTGGATGGTATCGGGCCTACAAACACCCGATAACCGTCGACTTTTCAAGGAACATACGGGGCGAGCCCCGCTTGTGATGAGTTATCTTACCACGTTCTGAAAGCAGGCAGCTGTTCTATGCACGAGCTGTGAAGACCCCAATGTGCGCCGCACTTCGCACTTTTGCTACCGATCGCGTCACGTATATTTTCGCCAAGCAAAATTGACCCGTCGAAAGGACCGTTATGGATACCAAGCAGCAACTCGTCAATGCCCTCGCAGGCCTGGGCTCAACCATTACCGAAGCTATGGATGTCATCGAAGGCTTTGTCCCCTGCGGACATCCCGCCCTCACGGTTTCGAACGCCCTTGTTGCGCTGGACGCTGACGATGATGCAGCTCTCGCCCAGCAGCTTGAGACCGTCGAGGGCTTTATCGACCACGTGAGTGAGAACCGCGGCGTGGCCGCCTACCACGGCATCGAGGTCGAGCTCGCGGGTCCCAAAGCCGATCTGTTCGCAGCAATCCGCGAGGTAGGCGCCCTTATGCAGACCGCAGGCGTCAAGAACACCCAGGTCAATGAGTGGGTCTACCGCAGTCTGGCAGCACTCGACAGCTCCGACGAAAAGGCAGCCGAGCAGCTCGCAGAAAGTCCCGCCATTAAGGCCGAGCTTTTGTAAATAGCAGACGCGGGCCCCTTGGCGCATCGTCGTCCAAGAGGCCCGCAAACGGTTCGCGTCAACCGATAGCCGCGACGCCGCGTGCGGTCAAAGCCAGAATTGGCATCGTTTGGCGCGGGGTCTTTGCTGCAAGATCGGCATGTTCGAGCAGCTTACGATCGTTGGTCACCAAGTAATCGACCTGTGCGCGCTTGCACGCGGCGAGCACCAAGTTGTCCTCGTAATCGCGATGGAGCGCTAAGTATTTGTCGGCCAGCCAAAGGTCCGACGCATCTGCGCCCACGGCCGTGGCGTTTTCGGTCATGTTCCGAACAAACGCCAACGCCGCATCGCCAATTGCACGGGCAGATGCCTCGTCGAGCGCTCCCCCGCTGGCAAGAACGCTGCGCTTCAGTTCGTGTTGGACAACGTACAGCACGTCCTTGGCGATATGCACCGGAAAGAACAGCAATGCCCCCGCCTCCGTCGCCTGCCCAATAAACGCGCGTGCGGCAAGCGACTCGGCATGGTCGGCGCAAAACGAATCGACCCATACGTTGGCATCCACCATTATTTTGAGGGGAGCCCCGCTCACAGGATCATCCCCTTTTGGCGATAGCGCTCGTCCATGGCTTCGGAATAGATTGTGTCCCAACCGCGATCGTCGGATACAGGCGACGCAGCGATGCCCAAATCTGCATAAAGCCGGTCTGCCGCTGCCCACGACGCGGTGAACGGAGTATCGTGCGCGACGGTCTGTTGCCGGCCATCAACGGCAGACAGCACTTCCTCACACTGCCCGCCACCCTGTGCGACCTTGGCCACGACCTTTTTGATGAGCTCGGGCAGTGAGGCGCCCGAAAGCCGCAACGCTTCCTCCGCATGGTCCTTGACCTGGCGATCCACGCGAACGTTCACCTGCGCCATGCCGCTAACAGCACCCATCTCAACCTCACCTTCGACTTTTGCTATCTATGCTAGCACAACTATATATTTCTGCTAGCACATGGTCAAACGCAAAAGGCCTGCATTCTGGCGGCTGCAACACCGCCCAAATGCAGGCCAAAAACTTAAGTAAAAGCGCTAGCGCAGATATGCCTTTGCATTGCTCAGGCTGTAGGCGATCGTTGAGCCGTTGTGCAGCAGTGACGACGTCTGCGGAGTGATCATGCCGGTAATACCCAATGCCAACAGCGCCGAGTTGGTGAGCATCACCTTGGAATACGAACTCGTCAGACGGTCGATAAGCCCCTGACTCATGCGGCGCAGGCGCACGATCGCGGCCAGATCCGTATCGGTCAGGATGATATCGGCGACCTCCTTGGCGATGTCGCTTCCGCCACCCATGGCCAGGCCCACGTCGGCCAAACCGAGCGCCGGTGAATCGTTGACGCCGTCGCCCACCATGGCAACGTGGCGCCCCTCACTCTTAATGCGCTCCACATACGCGTACTTGTCCTCGGGCAGTAGCTCGGCCTTAAACTCGTCGACACCTGCCTCGCGCGCGATGCGCTCGGCCGTGCGCTCCGAGTCGCCCGTGAGCATAACGACATGCCTGACGCCCAACGCGTGCAGGTCGGCGATGGCCTCGCGGACCCCGGGCTTAAGCGGGTCCTCGATACCGAGCACGCCCACAACGGTGCCGTCGACCGCCAGATACAGCGGCGACAGCCCCTGCATTTGGGACTCGATTTGCTCCTTAATGTCGGACTCGAGCTGCGCGCTCTCATCCTCAAATACAAAGTGCGCGGAACCGATGATGGCGCGACGCCCTTCGATGGACGAAGCGATGCCGTGCGCCACGATGTACTCGACGGCGGCATGGCGCTCGCGGTGCTCGAGTCCGCGCTCACGTGCCGCATTTACCACGGCGCGCGCCACCGGATGCGGGAAATGCTCCTCCAAGCAAGCAGAAAGGCGCAGAATCTCGTCCTCGCTCCAGCCATCGGTGGTGAGCACGCAAGCTAGGCGCGGCTGGGCCTCGGTGAGCGTGCCGGTCTTATCAAACACAATGGTGTCGGCCTTGGCAAACGACTCAAAGTACTTCGCGCCCTTGACCATGACGCCCATCTTGGCGGCATCGCTCATAGCGGTCATGACGGCGACGGAACCCGTGAGCTTGAGTGCGCACGAGTAGTCGACCATCAGCGCCGCTGAGGTCTTGATGAGGCTGCGGGTGGTAAGCGCAACCAGGCCCGCGAGCAGGAAGTTCCACGGGACGATCTTGTTGGCAAGATCCTCCATATGCGACTGGCCCTCGGACTTGAGCGAGTCAGCCGTCTGCACGAGCGAGACGATTGAGCGGAGCTTGGTCTGAGCCGTGTTGGCGCGCACACGCACCAAGATGCTGCCATCTTCCACGACGGTGCCGGCGAACACGTCGTCGCCCACGCTGCGCTCGACGGCCAGCGGTTCGCCGGTCAGGGTCGCCTGGTTGACCATAGCGCTCCCCTGCTCGACAACACCGTCGATGCAAATGGACATGCCGGTGCGCACGGCGACCAAATCGCCGGGTTCAAGCTCGGTGGCGGCAACGCTTACCTCGGTGTCACCGACCACTTTTTGCGCTTTATCGGGCACGTCGAGCAGCGAGTTGATGAGCTCGTTTTCGCTCATGGCGCGGGTGTAGTCCTCGAGCAGCTCGCCCACGTTGAGCAGGAACATCGTCTGGCCCGCGGTGTCGACATCACGCTTGACGAACGAAATGCCGATGGCCGAAGCGTCGAGCACGGGAACAGTCAGGCGCGGCTGCGCCAGCTCATGAAGGGCAGCGCGCAAAAATGCCATGTAACCGGCCACGACAAACACCGCGCGCAGCGGCGTGGGCAAGAACCAGCGACGTGCGTAATGGGCACCGACGAGTGTCGCCAGGTCCATAACGAGTTTGTGCTTGCGCGGCTCGAGTTGCATCACGTAGCCCGACTTGGCATCGTCGATGGCACGAACGTCGAGCGCGCCTAGGGCATCGAGCACGCTCAAGCGGCGCGGCTCGTCGTACTCCAGCGCCATCTGGCCAATACGGCCGTAAACGCGCACCTTGTGCACGCCGTCGATGTCGCCGCTGAGCTTAAGAAGCGCATCGAGATCGCCCTCTGGCACAGGACCCGCCAACTGAAGACGGGTCCTGCCGGGGATCTCGCTGATAATCGAGAATCTCATTGTTTATGCCTAGCAGTGCTACTCGGATGCCTTGTCCGCAGCAGCCTCGCTCTGGGTGATGTAGGCAGCCTCGGCAACCATATCGTCAACCTCGGCCTTGGCCTGCTCGACCATGTCCTGGTAGCCGTTCTTGATGCGCATGCCGCACGCAATGCCCTGCACGCAGGCATTCTTTACCGGAGCGCTGGTGAGCAGCTTGATGCCAGCCGTACCAAGCAGAAAACCGCCACCGACAAGCAGGGTGTTAAACGTCGACTTCTTCATGTTGCTTCTCCCTTTTGCCGCATTGGGCGCGGCACGGTGCCTCAGCACTCGAGTAAATAAGTTTGCTCGAGCACACTTTTGGAAAATAGTTTAGTTTATCTAACTATTAAGGTCAACAACGGTTAACTTTCTAGAAATCTTATAGCTCGGACCAACCGACTTCCGACAATCCGCCCGCCGCGACGCACGTCTCCGGCATCCAAGAAAGACTCTCCCCTGGTCCAACGAAACGAGGTCTAATACTTTTCCGCGAAGTGAACGAGCAAAATCGGACCCCTGAAGCATCCGCATTTTTTAGTAACAAAACCGCAGGAAAAACTCGACAAAACCGCAGGAAACAGCGTCCAAAAAGTGTCGATGCTTCAGGGGTCCAAATAAGGTCGTTCACTTCTCGGGAAAAGTATTAAGCTTCGCTTTCCACAGCCCAGAAAATGTGACCAAGGGACCGTCTTTGCGCCACATCCACAAAAAATGAGGGTGCCAACGGCACCCTCATTCACCAAATTCCATTCAGCTCCGCCTGACCCGAACGGCCGAGTCGTTGCGAAACCCAGGAGCCCCGGCAGGGCGGGTGCTTGCTCAAAATGAGTTCCGCACGCAAAAAAGGCCACTTAATGTGGCCTTCGTCTTGCGCAGGACTGTTCGAAATTTTGAGGAAGCACCCGCCCTGCCGGGGCTCTCGGGTTCCCGCTTACGAGAGCGACGTTCTCAACAACTCGTTGAAGAGCTTCGGGTTACCCTTGCCGCGGCTCGCTTTCATGCACTGGCCCACCAAAAAGCCGATGACCTTCTGGTTGCCATCACGATACTGCTGCGCCTGATCGGCACAGTTAGCCAGCACCTCGTCCACGATCGGCTGCAGCGCGCCGGCATCGCTCACCTGACGCATACCGCGCTCGTCGACGATCTTGTTGGGGTCGTCGCCGGTCTGGGCCATAACTTCAAAGACCTCGTGCGCCTGGTTGGAGCTGATGGCATCGGTCGCCAGCAGCTTGGCAAGGGCTGCCACCTGAGCCGGCGCGATGCCGGACTCGGCCAGCGAGACGCCCGCACCCTTAAGGTAGGCGATCATCTCGTTCACCAGCAGGTTTGCGACCGTCTGTGCCTCCTTGCCAGCCATACCGGCAGCGGCCGCCTCAAAGAACTCGGCAAACTCGGGATCGCCGGCGATCTGCTCGGCATCGGCCGCCTTAATGCCAAAGTCGGCCTCAAAACGGACGCGCTTGGCATCGGGCAGCTCGGGGATCTCGCCACGGCAGCGGTCGATGAACTCTTCGTCCAGATCGAACGGCGCCAGGTCGGGATCGGGGAACAGGCGATAGTCGTCGGCCGTCTCCTTCACACGCATGACCACGGTGCGCTTGCGGCTGGGCTCCCAGTGGCGGGTCTCCTGATAGATGATGCCGCCCTCCTCGAGCACCTCTGCCTGACGGCAGATCTCATAAGCAAGGCCATCGTGCAGGCTCTTAAACGAGTTGAGGTTCTTGAGCTCGGTCTTGGTGCCCAGCTTGGTCTCGCCGCGGCGGCGCAGCGACACGTTGCCGTCGCAGCGCATGGAGCCCTTCTCCATGGAGCAGTCCGAAATGCCCAGCGTCACAAAAATGCGACGGAGCTTCTCCATAAACAGACGCGCTTCCTCGGGCGTGCGCAGGTCGGGCTCGGTAACGAGCTCAATCAGCGGCGTGCCGCAGCGGTTGTAGTCGACGAGCGACTCGGCCGCGGCGGTAATGCGGCCCTCGGCGCCGCCCACGTGGACCATCTTGGCGGCGTCCTCCTCCATATGGATGCGCAGGATGCGGATGGGCACCGTGTAGGAACCGTCCTCGCGACGCTCGGGCATCTGCAGGCTGGACGCATCGTAGCTGGCCAGGTGGCCGGCGCGCTGGTTGCCCTCGCGCATGGTCGACGTCATGGACGTGGACAGGCCCTCGGCGTTGGCCGAAGCGCTCGCCAGACTCTGGGCCTCGGCCTCGCCAAACGCGCAGTCAGGGCGCTCGGCGGCACCGCGACCGGTCACGTCCAGGTCCAGGTGACCGTACATGGCAAAGGCAACCGGACCCTGCGTAGTCTGGAAGTTCTTGGCCATATCGGGATAGAAGTAGTGCTTGCGGTAGAACATCGAGTGGCGTTGGATCTCGCAGTTGGTGGCGAGGCCGGCCTTGACGATGCTCTCGATGGCGCGCTTGTTGGGCACCGGCAGGGCGCCGGGCAGGCCCAGGCACACCGGACACACGTTGGCGTTGGGTTCGTCATCGTGGCTGAGCTTGCAGTTGCAGAACATCTTGGTATCGAGTGCGGTGAGCTCGGTATGGATCTCCAGGCCGATCACGGCCTCCCAATCCTGCAGGACCTCGGAAAGCTCCTTCATTACAGCTCGCCTCCCTTCCCGGCAAAATCGGGCGCGACGGAAAGCGCGGGCGCACCCGTGGCGGCATCGGCAAAGCCGCGCTCCAGGGCGCGGGCAAACGTGAGCAGCTGACGGTCCTTAAAGGCCGGACCCACCAGCTGGGCAGAAACGGGCAGCTGAGTATCCTCGCCCAGGCCCAGCGGCACCGAGATACCACCGTTGCCGCAAATGTTGAGCGAAATGGTATACAAGTCCGAAAGGTACATCTGCGTGGGATCGCTAATCTCGCCAAACTTAAAGGCCGTGCGCGGCGAGGCGGGCATGAGGATGGTGTCCACCTTGGCATACGCGGCATCGTAGTCCTGCGTGATGAGCGTGCGGGCCTTTTGTGCAGCGTAGTAGTACTTGTCGTACACGCCCGAGCTCAGCAGGTAGGCGCCGAGCATCTGACGGCGCTTGGCCTCGGCGCCAAAGCCGTGGGCGCGCGAAAGCGAGCTCTGGTCGGACAGGTTGGCGCAGTCCTCCTCCTGGTAGCCGTAGCGAATGCCGTCGAAGCGGGCCAGGTTGGAGAACGCCTCGGCCGGGCCGATAACGTAGTAGGCGGCGATGGCGGCGTCCAGGTGCGGCAGGTCGACCTCGACCAGCTCGGCGCCCTGGTTCTGCAGCTCCTGGGCGGCGCGCTGAACAGCGGCCTTGACCTCGGGCGTCAGGCCCTCGGCCTCCATAAACGCAGGAATGATGCCCACGCGCTTACCCTCGATGCCGTCGTTGAGATGCTCGATAAAGTCGACAGCGCAATCCTGGCTGGTGCAGTCGTACGGATCGTGGCCCGCGCCGGTAAGCGCGTTCATGGCCAGCGCGACATCCTCGACCGTGCGGCCAAAGGGGCCCACCTGGTCGAGCGACGAGCCAAAGGCAACCACGCCGTAACGGCTCACGGCGCCATACGTGGGCTTAAAGCCCACCACCCCGCACAGTGACGCCGGCTGGCGAATGGAGCCGCCGGTGTCCGAGCCCAGCGAGAGCGCGACCTAGCCCGCGGCGACGGCGGCAGCGGAGCCGCCCGAGGAGCCACCGGGCACGCGCTCGGTATCCCAGGGGTTGTTGGTGCGGTGGAACGCCGAGCTCTCGGTGGAGCTACCAAAGGCAAACTCGTCCATATTGGCCTTGCCCATGGGCAGGCAGCCGGCGTCGAGCATGCGCTGGACGCAGGTGGCGGTGTAGACGCTCTGGTAGTCCTCGAGCATGCGGGAAGCGCAGGTGGTACGCGTGCCCACGAGGTTCATGTTGTCCTTGATGGCTAGCGGCACGCCCGCGAGCGGGGGCAGCGGCTTGCCTGCGGCACGGTCGGCATCCACACGCGCGGCGGCCTCGAGCGCAAGCTCGGGCGCCACCTGCAGGAATGCCTGGACCCCGCCCTCACGCGCCTCGATGGCGGCAAGGGAGGCCTGGGCCACCTCGGTAGCGGTAAAGTCGCCGGAGGCAACGCCCGCGGCAATCTGGGCGGCGGTAAGGGAATCGAAGCTCTGCGCCATTACTCACTCTCCCCCTCTCCCAAAATGGACGGCACGCGGAAGTAGCGGTCGCGCGCGCTGCCGGCGTTTTCGAGCGCGACGTCGAGCGGCAGGTCGCGCTCGGGCTCGCGCAGGTCATCGCCCATCACGTTGGACAGGCTTCCGATGGGATGGAACGTGGGCTCCACGTCGGGCAAGTCATATTGCAAGACAGGCTCGAGCATCTGGACGGCGTCGTTCATGTAGGACGTCATCTGGGTGAGCTCGTCATCGGTCAGTGCGATCTTTGCGTACTCGGCGATGCCGCGCACGTCTTTCTCGCTGAGTGCCATAGGCGCTCCCTTCCGCATAACAGATAAACCGCTCTAGTATACAAGGCAACGCCGCTTGGAGCAGGCGCTTTACCCAAATGCAGCGAAAACGTAACGAGGGCGGCAGTTGGCAGGGCGTGGTCCGGCGGTTCTGCAGCGAAACCGCACCGTCCATAGCGAAAACCGTCCCGCCCACAACGAAAACCATCACAACATTCGACGCTTTTCGTCAAAATCGCGATTTTCATCGAATGTTGTGATGGTTTGGAAGCCCCGACCACCACAAAGGTGCCTGTCCCCGTTGCGGTGGTTCTGGAGAATGTCCTATGCCGAGGCCTTGGCCTTGCGGCGCTTGCGGACCGCGTGGATCACGATGTCCAGCAGCAACAGCACAATGGCTACGACCACGATGAGCACGGCAAACTCGCGCTTGCCCCAGTGGCGACCGGCCAGCGATTTTTGCTTGTCGACGTCCTTTTTGCTGTACTTGGTGCGCACGCAATGCACCAGCAGGCGATGGTCGTTCACGCCGTAGGGCGTGCAGGTGACGAGCGTCACCTTGTCGGCGCCGGGCTCGATGGTTAGCGACTCCATCTCCTCGGGCAGCACCACCTCGGAGTCCACCATCTTGTAGGCGAGCGTCTTGTTCATGGTGTGCAGCAACACCAGGTCGCCGGGCTCCAGCGAGTGGATGTCGTCGAACATGCTCAGGTTGCGCATGCCCGAGTGCGCGGTGAGCACGCAATGAGTCGAGGTGCCGCCCACCGGCAGGCTCGTGCCCTCCAGGTGGCCGACGCCCGCCATGAGGACCTCCTCGCTCGTGCCGTGGTAGATGGGCATGCTCACGTCGATGGAGGGAATCTCGACCCAGCTCATCATGGGGTCGCGGTCAAAGATGAGCTGCTGGGCGTAGGGCTCGATCTGGTCGGCGGGGAGCTCGGTGGCCTCGCCCGCCAGTTGCTCGTTAAAGGAGCGCGCCTGGAGCAGGATGCGCTCGCGCTCCTCGGCAGACAGCGCGTCCACGGTGCTGGACACCGTGCTGATCTGGTTGAACACGCCCGAGGCCTCGAGCCGGTCCAAGATCCACGGCCAGGTCATAAGGCCCACGCCAATGAGGATGATGACGATGGTGATGAGCCGGTCGGCCCAGCGCGGCAGTCGCTTGCGGCGGCGCTTGGGCTTTGGTTGAGGTTTGGGTTGAGGGCTTGAGCCGCCGTTGTCCGCGGCGTTACTGCTCTTCATATGTTTGGCGCCCTGCACCATCGCCGGTCACTCCTCTACAACTCAAGTTGTCTGAACAAATAATAGCCGATTAGCGAGCTCATGCGCTGCGCAACGCAGCCTGGCAGCATTGCGCAGTGCAAGTATGGGCCCGCATTTGAGTTTTCAAAATATCCCGAATCGGCTGGGCGATTCGGGATACAATGGCAATAGAAAACGACGCATCCCGCGTAAGTGTTCGAAAGCGCGGGCGGCCTTGTTTTCTGGTTTTGTTAAATGCCCGGGCCTCTAACCCCGGGCATTCTTATTTGCGCTTGCTGCAGCGCAAATGCCTTCTACCGTCCGCACCGCGCGTGCGCCTACGGACCTTAAACCGAACCTCATACGAGTCAAGAAACGCGATGACGAACGAGCCTACCGCCGCGAGGGCGGCGAGCGCGTTAAGGAATTTCAGCATTTGGGGACCTCCGATCGAGTCGTCGGCCGCCCGCGCACGGAATGCGTCGCAAGGGTATTTTACTGCGAGCACTCGCACTTACAGCTGGTAAACGCAATATTTGCAAACATTTGTTCGCTAATCATACGCTCGATCATACGAGCGACGGCGCCCCGGCTGCGCTGTTCAAAAAGAACGGGGCAAACTCCAGTGCAGAGTCTGCCCCGAAAAGTGAATGGCAAAGCAAGAACGTGGATGGACGAGAAAAGTGTCCGCAAGTCTCATGGCCATCACATCCCACCTGCCAAAGGGATGGGTGAGCGAGCGTTACTCCTGCTCGGACTCCTCAGCCTGCTTACGGCTGCGGATGAGGTGCGCCACGCCGATGCACAGCACCGCGCCACCAGCGATCCAAGTGAAGGTCACGCCGTTGAGGCCGGTGAGCGGGAGGCCAACGGACTTGGTGTTGCCGACGTTGATGGTGACCTCGCCTGCGGCGGCGTTGGTGCCATCCGTGCCAGTCAGTTTGTTGTCGCCGGCAGTGCCGTCGAGCGTACCGAAGGCGATGTCGGTGCGGCCCTTGTCGGACTCGGAAACCTTCGCCTTAAGCTCCGTCACCTTCATGGTCGCGTCGTCATACTTCGCGGTGATCCTGAAGGTGAAGGGGTTGGCCTTGGTGTAGGAGTCGTCGGGGGCCTTGACCTCGGTCACCTTGTAGGAGCCGGCGTCGAGGCCGGAGACGGCAATCTTGCCGTCGTTGCCGGACGTGAACATCACGTAGTCGGGAAGGTGGTTGACGTCGGTAACGGGCACGAGCTGGCCCGCGACGACGCCCGCAGCGTCCTTCGAGGCGACGTACTGGCCATTGGTGTTCGCGTCATCGGACTGGATGGTGAAGACGGCGCCCGCAAGGCCCTCCTCGGTGCCCTGGTCGACCTTGTTGAGGTTGAGCTTGAACGCGAAGTCGGCGACGGTGTCCTCGAGCGTCTCGCCCGTGCCGGCGGCATACGGGTTGTTCGAGTACTCGAGCTTGACGGTGTTGGGGTTGCCGCCCTTCTTGTCGTTGGCTGCGTTGCCGATCACGGCATTACTGTTGAGCTTGGCCTTGTAGAAGACGACGATCTGAGTGTTGGCGTCCACATCCGCAACGTCCTTGAGGCCCTTCTTGGTACCGTCGACCTTGAAGTCCACCGTCAGCGTGTTGTTGGCGCAAGCAACCTCGTACTTGCTCCCCTCGATCTTGTTATAGACGTCATGGTTCACCGCGTACACCTCGACCGAGCCGTCGACATAGTCGAGGCCGTCGGAAAGCACGTCCGTAAACTTATAGGCATAGGTGCTGAAGGTGGCGTAGTTGCTGGCAATCGTGCCGGTGAGCTTGTAGTTGACCTCCTGGCCGATCTGGGAGTCGGCGACGTCCTTCCATTTGTCGGAGCCCTTGATGTCGTCGGAGACGGCATCAGCGTCGTCGAGGACCTTCTTCTCGACCGTGGGAACGTCCTTCTTTGGCGTGACGGTCGTTGTGCTTTCGCCATCGATCACGGCGTAGACGGGAGAGGTGAAACCATCGGTCGACTTACCGTCGGGCTTACCGGCGGTAGCGGTAAGGAACAGCCAGTAGCCGGCATCGAGGCCGGAAAGGGACGGGCTGCCCGCGGTCGTCGTCTGCCAGCCGTCCTTGCCGTCCAGTTTGGCGGCGATCGAGCTCAGGACGTTGTCGCTCGCGACCTTCGAGTCGGTCCCGGCGTTATCGCTCAGCCAGTCGGCGGCGTCCTGCGCGTTCTCACTGTTGTAGGATCTATCCTTCTCCTGAATGGCGGCCACCACAGCTGCCTCGGCGTCATCGCTTGCCCACTTGATGTTGCTCACCGTCTTGGCCCCGTCGGTCGTCGTGACCGTCGCCTTGAAGATCTGGATACCCTTATAGGTCGATGTCTTGTCATATCCAGTATCCGAGAATGTTACAGTCGAGCCCTCCGCAGCAAACGCCATGGTCACCGGGGCCATGATGCCGCCGAAGCTCAGCGCTGCCGTGAGGCCGGCGGTTACTGCCAGGCGTGCGATGTTCTTATTCATGCTCATCTTCTTTTCCTCCGTTTTCCGGTTGGTTCCCATTCGATCGGTCATCATCTGTCTGTGTCTTAGCATCTGCTTCGCTACGTCTCGCCCCGCTCTCGGTGGGGCTGCCAGCTACTCTTTATGGCTGCCACCTCCCCGCTTGACCAGGAGCGCGACCACGATGAGCGCGGCTCCGGCGACCGCTGCGGCGGCCGCGGCGTACATTGCCATATCGCCAGTCGAGGGCATAAAGCCTCCGGTGGTAGTGCTAGGGGGTGTGCCGGTGGGCGTATTGATGAGCGACGCCTCCAGGCTGCCCGTCGACCCGTCCGCGCTGTCGGCGCGCAGGGGCGACTCGGCCGTGATGGTGAGTTTGGGCTTGGCGGCGGCCACCTGGTCGACGTCCAGGCCCTCGGCCTTGACCCTCACGGAGCGCGTGCCCTTAAAGGCGGTGTAGCCCTTGGGCGCCTTAAGCTCGCGGACCTCCAGCTTGCCCGAGTCCACGCCCGAGACGGTCACGCGACCGTCCTCGCCCGTGGTGACGGCGGCCTTGCCCTCTGCATCCCACGTGCCGTCGGCCACCAGTGTGCGACCGCGGTCGTCGGCGATGCTCAGGACCGCCCCGGGCAGTGGCTTGTCGCCGTCGCTGCCGCGCTTGGTGAGCGCGAGATCCCAGGTGTAGGCGCACGCATCGTCGCTCGGCGTGTGGGTGAAGCCGGCGTCGCCGGACTGGTCGGCAAAGGGAGAGCGCGGGTAGCGCAGGTAGACCTCGTTGGGGTTGCCCTTCGCGATGCCGTGGCTGCACGCGCCGTTGAGCGGCGCGTTGTACACGGCGACCACGCGAGCGCCCGCGGTAAAGGCGTCGGCCCCGCCGAGCGCGGCGATGAGGTCGCCGGTGTGCACGGTGAAGGTCTTACCGTCGGCCGAGACCCTGCACTGGGCCGTGATGTCGGTCCAGCCCTTCGCGGGGTCGGTGCCGACGCGCCCGTCCTTGCCGGCCGAGACGGCGTCGAAGCCACCGTCCGCGCCCGCCGCCACGTACACGCGCATGCTCGCGGCCACCTTGGAGGGGTCGAGCCCCGCGCTCATGGTGTCGACGAACTGCACCGCATAGGTGTCGTAGGCCGTGAGCCCCGCCGGGACCGTGGCAGAGAGGCGCCAGTACAGGTCGTCGGCGACCGTGGCGTCGGCGGCCTTCTGCCAGGCGGCGGTGCTGTCCTCCAGCACGTGCTTGGACACCTTGGGCGTCGCGGCCTTGGGTTTGACGGTGACGGCGCCGCCGCCCACCAGGGCCAAGATCGGCGCTGTGCCGGCCTCGCCCTGGGCGATGGCGTCGTCGTCGGCAACGATGAGCCAGTAACCGCAGGGCAGCTCGGCCGCCGTGCCCGCATTAAGGGCCACGGACACGGCGCCAGAGCTTTGGAGGGAACGAGCGAGCTGTGCGCTCAGCGCGCTCGTAAGGTGGGAATCGGTGTTGAGCCACTCGGCAGCTTCCTGCGCGGTGGTCTGGGAATTGGGCATGCCGGCGCTGCGCAGCACGGGCAGTGCGGCGTCGCGCACGGCGTCGCTTGCCCAGGCGAGGTCGGTGGCGATCTTGGCGTCGCTGTCGCCGTCGACGACGTTGGCGCTAAAGATCTGGCAGGCGTCGTAGCTGCGCGCCACGGTGCCGCTCACCGTGATGGAACCGGTCGAGGTCGGCGCGGCCTGCGCGGATGCGGGGAACACAACCGCGCAGGTGCCGATCAGGAGGGCAAGCAGCGCAAACAAGATCGGGAAGGAGCAAACTCTCTTATTCACGACGCTCGCCCCCCTTCGCATTCGCCTTGCGACGAATGTGCATCCAGGCCGCAGCAGCGCAAAGCACCGCCGCGCCGGCAAGGTACGTCAGAGTGACGCCCGACATACCAGAAAGGGGCAAAGAGGTGGAGTAGGTGTTGGTGAAGGTGGGGGTAGTGTCGGGAAACTCGTGGCCCTCGGTCTCGGCGCTTACCCACGTACCTTCTTTGTCAACGGTTCCCTTCCTGTAGGTCACCGCACAGTTGATCTCTCCTTTTTCGGTGTCATACCTTGCCACAACCGTGAACTTATAGACCGAGTGGTCGTACGTGTAGCGCGAGAACCGCGAACCGTCGGTTTTCTCGCGCACATAGTACGTATAGGTCTTGGAAGGGCCACCCGTGGAGTCGCCCGAGTCGTCGGGATTACCCCTGATATCAGCGAGCGAATACTTGAGCTCAACCTCTTTATCAGTGGTGTCTTTGAACGAAAGCGTCTGCTTCGTTTCTTTACCAGAGGTCACGGCAGTACCGATGATGTTTTTAAATTTGCTGTCTTTCGCAAACTGAAGTGTAAACTCCTTCATCTCGCCACCCTCAACGACCTTAGTCGCCTTAGGAGTCCAGGAGGCGGGGGGCACGATTTTGTTGGTAAAGGTCGGTTTCTTACTGTTACCGATAGTAACCGTAGTCTTCGTGCTATCTTGTGAGCTATCTTGTGGGATGTCAACGGAATAGCTTCCGGAACCAAGTGGTTTGAAGTCGGGATCCTTCTCTGTCTTTTTAGAAACGGTTATTTCTTTTACCTTGTAATAATTAATAGGAATCGACATGAGATATTTAGTGTCGGATGGATTGTCCTCAACTTTTACCACGATCTTGTAAATGGTCTCGTCGAATTTGGTATCCAATTCGTTTTCGCCGCTGATGGGTTCCTCAACAAGATAGAAAACGTATTGTCCCGAAGAATAGTCCTTGCCAGAGTCGAAGGTGATATTGCCGTTTGTTTGATCAACAGGCGCCTCGCCCGCAACACTGCAATCGCCCATATCAAATGTGTCGTCATCTTTCCAAGAAGGCTCGATGTCACCATCCTGGCGCAGCAACTTAAATCTGTAATTGTGCGTGCTAAGGCCTTGCGAGATTCCCTTTTCATCTTTAAGCACCTTGGTGGCATTGAGCTTCATGCTCGGATAAACACTCAGATCCTTGACCTCGCCAACGACAAGATCGCCGTTGGTCATGATGCCGCCACCGTGGGTGTAGGAATAGTTGCCACTGATAATGGTCGTAGCCGCTGTCTGCGCCTTTCCCATGGCATCGGCAGTCGGATGGGCCTCAAGACCGAACATGTACTTGGCCTCGGCGCCGCCATTTGGCTCAATGGTGATCTTCTCGCCGTCGCAAGTGCCCTGCCAACCAGCCGAGTCGCCGCCGAGCATCTTGCCGAGCACAACTGCAATTGTCGAGTTCGCACCATCTTTTTTACGCACCAGGAAGAAATCCTTATGGCCGGATTTTTTGAAGGGCTCGGTAATGTACTCGGAGTTACTATCCTCGTTCTTCCCATATCCGCCGGCAGAGTAGTGTTCACCATTATTATCTTTATTGTTATAAATAGCGGCACCGTTGGAATGCGAAACGATTGTTTCGCCCGTAGGGCAAGCGCCAACGCCGCCGCCCCAGCCGCCAGCCTCATTTTCGGCAATCAACGTCTTTACGATATTGAGCTTGCCGCCCTTCTGGATAAAGACGCCACCGCCGCCCCAGTCGCCGCCGCGATCCTTACCCGTCATAGTCTTGTTGTTCGTAATGTAAATCTTGCTGTTCTCACCAGCGCTAATTGTTGCCATCGTACCAGTGTTGTCACCGCCAGCGATACGCAAACCGCCGCCCTCAGCGTTCTCCGCCACGTTGCCGGCAATCGTGCCGCCAGTCATTTCAAACTCGATGGTCTGGTTGTAAAAACCAGCGTAAACGCCGCCGGCAGCCTCATGGGAGTAGTTAGCAGTAACTGAGCCACCCGTTATACTGAGCTTGCCACCATTTACACATGCAATGCCACCGCCACCGAGCAGGCCATTGTTAAACGATTCAGAGATATTGGAATCGACACGATTGTTAGTAATGCTTGCCGAATCGCTGATACTAACGCAAGCATTTTTGGTAAAGACGCCGCCGCCATAACCATTTTCGGGACTGCCGCCGCTGTTGCAAGTGTTTTCATACGTAGCGTTGCCAGAGATAATTCCGCCCGTAAGCTTCAGGGTGGCTCCCTTGTCAGCATAGATGCCGCCGCCAGAACCCGACTTGTTTCCCGCGACCACGCCGCCTGTCATTTCGAGACTGGCATTCGCGCCCGCCTTCTCGCCCGTTATGCACAGGCCACCGCCCCAGCCACCGCCGTTGCCATTGGTGACGTAACCGCCTTCGATTTTGACTTTACCCTCAGAAAAAATCACATGGCCGTCATCGCTCAGATTGGCGGCCGTGGTAATCATGCCGCCCTTGAGATCGAGCGTGCCGCCCTCTTTAACGGTGACCACATGCTTTACGGAACCGCTGTCCGATGCCGCATCAATAGCGCCAAAGCCCGTAACGACATGCCTGATCGTAGTCTCGGTTGTGCCGAGTCCATCTTGATTGGGCGTGCTCTTGGTCTCAAAGTAAGTAAGACTCTTAGGAGTGCCACTATTTGAGCCGTTTCCTGTTTCCCATTCCATAGACGCAAGATGACCCGCCGTCGTTTCGACCAGGGTCTGTTCGTCTTTTGTTTTACCTAAATCCTCGATAGTGAGTGTGGCTCCATTTTCGACCACAAAGAAGGAGTCTTTGTTGCCGGAACCACGGTAGAGCATGTGTCCCGCAAGATCGATAGCAGTGTCTTTGGTGATGGTGATCTGCTTATCCGAATAGGCAAAATCCGTCAGTCGGAACTTGCCGCCATTGGTGAACGTCTCAGCAATATTACCTTTCACCTCGTTATAGCCATCGGCACTGACGGTAGCGGGAGCGATAGCGTTTTCATCGTTAGTTTCATCATCAGAAGGCTGTGTATCGGAAGGCTGCGCGGCGCCCTTGGCCTCCGCGTCGTCGGACGGCAGTCCCGCGGCAGCGGCGTCTTCGCTCGCGCCATTCTCGGCATCATCGCTAATCTGCTTTTCGGCACCCCCGTTAGTGGTGCTGTCTACACCAGTAGACTCACTTGAGGAACCCCCCCCCATCACAGTTTCTTCGGTAGAAACCGTCTGGGCATCGTTGGCAATGGCCTGCGAGATTGGAGGCATGACGAGCGACAGTACCAGGCTCAACACGGAGGCTCCGCACAAAACGCCTGCCAGTACACGGCGCGTCGCTTTTTTACTCGGCTTAGATTTGTCTGAATTTGCTTTCATCGATGTCTCCTCCCCAAGAGACCGCGATCTTGCTCTTTCACTATCAAACGTATCTGCGCAATCTGTAATTGCGCACGCTTAGTAATCCGTATTGTAGCGATTGTTTGAACATCTAAACAAGATAACCGATTGTTTTGTAGCGAATTCTCAATTCTCTTGACATTTGCTCAGATTTACCTTCGTTTATTCGCTATCTATTTTTTGTTTCTGCTGGTAATATAGTTGTCTATCATTTTTTAATGGCATTAGATTTATTTGCACAACATTTTGCTCAAGAGTAAACATCCTGTAAACAGTCGAAAATCGACCATGAGCGGTAGGTCATTTACCGGGAGTAATACCCTGCCAAACTGATGAGAATATCTTTAGCCCATCGGTGGTTGGAAGCGTAATGTTCAGACAACCATATTTGAATTTGCGCGCAGATTGTAGGCATCAACTCGCCCAAATCGCCTGAGGCCACCACGAAGGTGCCCGTCCCCTTTGTGGTGATTCTGCCCCGGCGCTACAGCAGATGTTCCTCGATAAAGATTGCAATGCCGTCTTTGTCGTTGCTGGCGGTTACAAAATCGGCGGCGGCACGGGTGGCGTCGCTGCCATTTGCCATGGCCACGCCCACGCCGGCGTCAGCCACCATGCAGGTGTCGTTATCGGCATCGCCAAACACGCAGATGTTCTGGAGCTCCATGCCGTTGAGCTCTGCCACGCGCACAAGGCCGCGTGTCTTGGACACGCGCGGATCCATGAACTCGTAGAGCCGCTGCGTGGTTTGCAGAGCCGCCGCCTTAACAGTGTCATCGACAAACGTCGACGCGCGCTCGATGACCTGCGACATCACCTCGGGCACCATGGTAAACATCACCTTGGGCTGCGGCTCGCGCAAAAACTCGGCAAAATCGACCACCTGGTAGGGCACGCCGTCGACGCGCGACAGGTGCTCGACGCACGCGTTGCTCTCGGGCACGTAGAACACGCCGTCTCGGGGGCAGACGGGCGTTGCCGGAAGGTCCGCCATGTGCCTGCAGATGCGCGCGATGGTCTCGCCCGGCAGCGGATAGCTCAGCTCGTTGATGTCGTGCGCGCGGTCGATGACCTCGGCGCCACCGCAACCCACGAGCACGTCCACCAGGCCTTCGATGCCCCAGAGCTCGTACATGGCCTCGGTCGCGTGGGCGTCGCGCCCGGTACACAGGCCAAAGAGCACGCCGCGCTCGCGCAGGGCGCGGATCGCCGCCACGGTGCGCGGGGACACCGTGTGCTGGCTCGTGAGCAGCGTGCCGTCAATATCGCAGAACACGGCTTTGATGTGGCTGAAGGTGGTGTCCATGGGGGCCTTTCTGGGTTGTACGGCGGTGCTGAATGTGGTCGGAAATGGTGTACATGGTATACCAAGGCGCAGGCGCGGCCCGTCAAAGCAAAAGCCACCACAAAGGAGCCTGGCCCCTTTTGTGGTGGCCGAACCCGAAGGGTGGCCTGGCCCGGGGCGCAAACCATCACAACATTCGACGTTTTTCGGCAAAATCGCGATTTTCATCGAATGTTGTGATGGTTTTTACTGCCTTGCGGCACGATCAAAATGTCGGCGTCCAAACAGCAGCAACGCCGCGGGAACCGCCGTCACGACCATGCCCGCACCAACGAGCGTCTGCTGCACGCCAAACGTCGCCGCCAGCCAGGGGGCAATCGCCAGCGGGGCCACGCCGGCGAACATGTTGCCAAAACCCATGACCGAGTTCACGCGACCGAGCTGCTCGAGCGGGGCCGTCGTTTGCACGATGGTGTTGTGGAGCGGGTTGACGACGCCCCAGGCCACGCCCAGGGCAATCTGGCCGATAAGGGCCACGCACACGTACGGTGTCCCCACATAAATCAAACTTCCCACGCCCACGGACATGAGTGCCACGAGCAGCGTTTTGAGGCTGACGAAGCGCGGCGGCAAGCGGAGCGCGACCACAGCGCCCAGCACCGCGCCCACACCGCTGGCCGACGAGAGCCAGCCCATCCATTCGACACCGACGTGCAGGACATCGCGGTAGAAGAACGACTCCAACGGATCGAAAGCACCGTAGCCAAAGTTCGAGAGGAAGATGATGCAGAACAGCAAGGTGAGGATACTGTTGGTGAAGACTGTCTTGATGCTTGTCGCGAAGGTGGCGCGGGCGAACGTGCTGGCGTTGGAGCTTTGGCTGGCAGTACTTGCCGTTGTGCTGCTGTCCGCGGGAGTACTTTCGCGCGCGGCGACGCGACCTGCTTGCGGTCTAAAGCCCCAGCCGGCAATGAGTGCCAACGCGGTAAAGAGCATCATGAGCACGAACACCGCGCGTGGCGACGCAGCCGCCGCGACAAAGCCGCCCAGCGTGGGGCCAACGATGATACTCACGTTTGAAAACATGGCGATGGCGGAGTTGATGCCTTTAAGCTCGACAGGATCGTCGGTGAGGTAGGCCGGATAGGATGTGGCGATGGGCTGGGCGAACCCCATCACAAAGCCCAGGAGCGCCGCGCCGAGCAGGACGATGCCGGTCGCGCTGCCAAAGGCGATAATCGCCGCGCCGGTTGTCAGCGTGCCGACGATGCTCGCCCGGAAATGCCGACACGGACCCCAGGCGTCGAGCGCCGCGCCACCCGCAAAGGATCCCAGGATTACAAAAACATTCATAAACAGGACGGCCAGCGATGTCGCCACGACCGAGGCATCGTCCGCATAGGTGAGCGTTCCGATAACGCCGATAAAATAACTAGTCTGAAAACCGGTGTAGATAAGAAAGCGCATTGCCACCAGGCGCTTGGCCTGCACGGGCAGCGATGATTGAGGTTTTGAGAGAAGAGGGATGAGCATGGAGACTCCTTGTTTCATACGAATACGGGCGGCGGGCATTCGCCACCGTCTGTCAAATCAATCTATCCGCATGAAACTTTAAGGACGCATCAAGCCTCTTCTCTCCGTTTTTTGCCCGTCATGAACTATTTGGTAGATTGTAAGGCATGTCCCACACATCTACCAAAGCAAAAACCACCACAAAGGAGCCTGGCCCCTTTGTGGTGGTAATGACGTTTTCCCTGATAAAACCTGCCAAAATAAACCTGTCTTTTTTGGCTGGTTTTAGGCCAGATAATCTTGAATAAGGTCGCAGATGGCTCGGGCGTCGTTGATGTTAATGGCTCGGGTTGCAAAGCCGGCGTCGAAGGCCTGACGCGCCAGGGCTTCATTGCAGGCAAGGGCCAGCGTGTGACCGTCGACCAGGTCGAGCGAGCTCTTGCCGCGCAGACGGTCGACACCGGAGCGCGCGACTACGATGTTGTCGAAGCCCTCGGTCTTGTAGCCCTCGATGATTACCACGTCGACATCGTTGTAGCGCGACAGCAGCTCGCGCGCGGGCATCTCGTCCTCCTCGCGCGTGTCAGCGTACTCCGCCCAACGCGTGGCGCAGATGAGTCCCACGTGCTTGGATCCGGCCTGGTGATGGCGCCAGGTGTCCTTAGCGGGCACATCAATATCAAAGCCGTGATGCCCATGATGCTTGAGTGAGCCCACGCGCAGGCCGCGGCGGGTGAGCTCGGCGATAACCTTCTCGACGAGCGTGGTCTTGCCCGAGTTTTGGTAGCCGATAAACGCGATCGCGGGGACGGATGGTGTCGGAGCTACGGGCGCGGGGGCAGCAACAGGCCCGTTCGCGGGCGCGGCGCCGTCGGCAGCGGCGGCTTCGGCAGCAGCAACCTGGCGCTCTGCACGATCCCACACGCCCGATCGGCCGCCCTCCTTGTGCAGCAGGCGCACGTCGACAATCTCCATACCGCGATCGACGGCCTTGCACATGTCATAGATCGTTAGACACGCAGCACTCGCTCCAGTCAGGGCCTCCATCTCAATACCCGTCTTGCCCGTCACGCCGGCCGTAACCAGTATGTGAAAGCCAACCTGCCCGTCCGCGCGCGCCGGCGCCCAGCCCTCGGGCACGCCCTCGACAGGCGTCCCTACCGAAGCGATCGGCTCGATATCGCACTTACTCTTGGTAATGAGCAGCGGATGGCACATGGGGATGATGTCGCTCGTGCGCTTGATGGCCATAATGCCCGCCACGCGTGCGCAGGCAAGCACGTCGCCCTTCTTGGCGCGGTCCTGCAGCACCATGGCCTGCGTCTCGGGATGCATGAGGATAGTGCCCTCGGCGATAGCAATGCGATGGGTCTCGGCCTTGTCGGACACGTCGACCATGCGCACCTCGCCCTTGGCGTCCACGTGCGTCAGCTCGTCGCGACGGGCGTCGCGGGCGGGCTCGGTAGCAGCACTGGCAGACGGCTGCGCACCTGTAACGACATCGCTGGCCGCAGCCGTGACTTTGTGGGCAGACATCGCGGCCCTGCGAGCGGCCTTGGTGGCATCGGCGTACCTGCTCTTGGCCATATGATCATCCTCCGATTTGGGACATAAATCGTTGCGTGCCCTCAATTATCGCGTGTTCCTGCGGTTTGTGGGCCACGGCATCGCGCCAAATCGAAAGCACCTGCATATCATCACCACGGCGCAGCGCCTCGCGCACCGAATACTCGGCATCGCTGAACAGGCACGGACGCACGTTACCGTCGGCCGTCAGGCGCAGACGGTTGCAGCTCGCGCAAAAATGATTGGACATGGCGCTGATAAAGCCGACCGTTCCCGCCGCGCCCGGAAAGCGCCAATAGCGCGCGGGGCCCGCGCCGGCAGGAGCGTCGTTGATGTCGAGCGGTTCAAGCTCGCCCAGCCCCGTCGCGGCGACCCCGGCATTGATGCGCGCCCGCAGCTCGTCACTCGGCACGGTATCACTCGCGTCCCACAGCTCGGGATTGAGCGCGGGCGCGTGAGGGTCTACGGAACAATGCGAGCTCGTGTGTTCGTCGCCGATGGGCATGTATTCGATAAAGCGCAGGTGGATGGGGCGGTCAAGCGTAAGCCGCGCGAGGGCTGCCACATCCTGGTTGAGCCGGCGCACAACAACGCAGTTGACCTTAACGGGCTCAAAGCCCCAAGCCAGCGCCGCGTCGATGCCAGCCATGGTCTGTTCGAGCCGGCCCAGACGCGTGATCTTTCCAAACAGCGTAGGGTCGAGCGTGTCGAGCGAGATGTTGACGCGGTTAAGACCGGCGTCTTTGAGCTGCGGCGCCAGCTTGGGCAGCAGGGCGCCATTGGTGGTGAGCGAAATGTCCTCGATCTGCGGAATCGCGCGGATGTCGCGAATGAGCGGGATGATGCGCCGGCTGACCAGCGGCTCGCCACCCGTCAGGCGCACGTGGCGAATGCCCTCTCCCGCCACCAGGCGCACAAAGCGGGCGATTTCCTCGGCACTGAGCAGCTCGTCGTGCGCACGGGGCGCCACGCCATCGGCCGGCATGCAATAGATGCAGCGGAAATTGCACTTGTCGGTAACGGCAATGCGCAGGTAGTTGATATCGCGGCCAAAACCGTCATGTTGCACGTACCCGTTCACGCAGCCCTCCCCTCACGCGGCGTTTTATTCTTCGGAAAACATAATACCCCACGAGAGAATCATGCCGACACCCGTACGACAGGACAGGTCGCTTCGAGCAAAACGGACTTCCCGAGCCCATCCTCAGCACGCAAACCATCACAACATTCGATGCTTTTCCCGTTTTTGGCAAAAAACGTCGAATGTTGTGATGGTTTGCCTGCCCACGGCACCCCGTAGAAGGACCGGAACGTCCCTAAAGGCCGCCGTCCCAGTGCCGAATCACGAATTCTCGTAGGTCGTTCTGACGTTTCTGGAACGCTTCGCTTCGGTCGCACTTAAGGCCCATAGCGAGCGCGATGGCATTCATCGCCCGATGCAATTGCAGTTGATGGGCAAACTGAGTCCCGGTGAGGACGATCATCCTAAAGCCCAGCGCGCTCAGCACGGTCATACGCTCCGCATCCGACGCGCTGCGCTGTTTATCAAAATGGTCCGAGCCGTTGTATTCAATCCCCGTACCGTTTGCAGGCGCAAATACGTCGATCTCGAAATACCCGGCCTTAGCGAGATATTTGAACTCGTTGGGAACATCGACCCGATGGTTGAGCTCAACCTTGGCGTATCCCAGACCGCCCTGGGAACGTTTTGCTACGACCATGATTGCGGTGGCCGTCTCCATGGGCGACCGCGCGTCATCGTGCACGCGCCTGAGCACGGCGGCCGCGCGTATGGCCCCCTGACGAGATCGGTTCTCATTGCAATAGGCAATCAAGTCGGCAACGGTATACCTCTGCCCCATCTCGGTATAATCGCCTGTCGACAGATGATTCAAATGGTATCGGGCACAGATTTCGTAGCCATATTCCAGCTGCTCGGGCTCGCTCATCCACGAACCCGCTTGGACAAAGCACATGGCCTCATCAACCACCAGAAGGCCCTCTGCCACCTCGATAAGATGGCCTGGAGGTACCGGCGCCCCAAACACATGGCACCTAAATCCAGCCGGCGTCGAGCGCTCAAAATCGAAGTTGACGAGCGTATCGATATGATCGAGCTCTTCTCGTGGAATACCAAGCGAGACCAGATAGTCGGCAACGATCCCAACTGCCATTGAAGCCCTCAGCCCCTTGGCATCGAGTCCCAATTTGGGCAGGCTCGCGGTCGGCTCCGCCTCGCTAGCAAGCGAGTCCTCATCGTATAGGCTGCTTGCTCGCGAGAGCGGCTCGGACGGGCGCGCCACGTTGTGGTACAGCCAGGCAGTCTTATGGGACAGGACGATCGGCAGGTCCATGAGCCCTCCAATGGAGTCGGATAACCAACCTTATTCCCCTGCCCACTGATCTGCACACCTTCGTGCGAAAGAAAGCAATTCCACCCGGCCGAGTGGCAGAAAAACCATCACAACATTCGATGCTTTTCCTGATTTTGGCAAAAAACGTTGAATGTTGTGATGGTTTGAGGCGAGGTGAGGGGCGCAGAGGGCCAAAGTATCGTGCTCGGAGCGTGACTTTTTTCGCCCCACTGCCAACACAAACCTTGACTCTACAATCGTTGTAGGGTTTTCACTACACTGGTAGCTAAACGAACCAAGCCAGAAAGCCCCGCCCATGGAACACGACCTCACACGCGGCAATGTCCTCAAGACCATCGCGGTCTTTGCCCTGCCCTATATGCTCTCGTACTTTTTGCAGATGCTCTACGGCATGGCCGACCTGTACATGATGGGGCAGTTTAGCGGTGCCGCCGGCATCACCGCCGTGGGCAATGGCGCACAGACGCTCTATATCATTACCGTGACGCTCGTGGGCCTGGCCATGGGAACGACGGTCATCGTCGGCCACGCCGTGGGCTCGCGTCGCTTCGATCGCGCCGAGACCGCCATCGGCAACACCATCACGCTCTTTATGGGTATCTCGGTGGTGCTGGCCGTCATCTTATTTGCACTATGCCCGCAGGTTGTAGCGCTCATTGGCACGCCTGCCGAGGCGGTCGAAGGCACCGCCGCCTACCTGCGTATCTGCTTTGTCGGCATTCCGTTTATCGCCGCATACAACATCCTCTCGGCCATCTTTCGCGGGCTGGGCGATTCGCGCTCGCCCATGTACGTGATCGGCGTGGCATGCATCATCAACATCGCGCTCGACTTTCTGTTTATCGGCCACATGGGGCTCGGTCCCGTGGGCGCGGCGCTCGGCACGGTAACCGCCCAGACGGCAAGCGTTGCCCTCGCGCTCGTGTGGCTCAAGAGCCGCCGCACGAACATCCACGTTAAGCGCAGCGACCTGCGCCCCCAGCCCGAGGTTCTCGGCAGCATTTTTAAGATCGGCGTGCCTGTGGCTGTGCAGGACGGCTGCATCCAGGTGGCGTTTATGTTTATCACCGTCATCGCCAACCACCGAGGACTCGTCGACGCCGCCGCCGTAGGCCTGGTCGAGAAGATGATCAGCTTTTTGTTCATTGTGCCGAGCTCCATGGGTGCCACCGTCAGCGCGCTCACGGCGCAAAACGCCGGCGCGGGCAAGGGCGACCGCGCACGTCAGGTGCTCAAAGACGCCATGACCATCTCGGTAGTGTATGGCTGCCTGATCACGGTGCTGATGTGGCTGGTGGCGCCGGCGTTTATCGGCTTTTTTGCCAAGGACCCCGCAGTGGTCGCCGCCGGCACCGGTTATATGCACAGCTACATTTTCGACGCAATCTTTGCCGGCATCCACATTTGCTTTAGCGGCTTTTTCGCTGCGTATGGCAAGAGCTACATCGGCTTTGCGCACAACGTGCTGGCCGTTGCGCTCATTCGCGTGCCCGGCGCCTGGCTGCTGTCGAACGCTTATTCCGATACGTTGTTTCCCATGGGCATCGCTTCGCCGTGCGGATCAATTCTATCGGCGGTTATTTGCGTGATGGCATTTAC
>CABSKX010000032.1 GCA_902478365.1 uncultured Collinsella sp.
GCGCAACGCGTTGCGCTGAGTCCTGAGGCTGTTGCAATGAAAATGAGAATCAAGGTTACCGATTAAACGCCCTCGCAAATCCGCTTTTGTCCATAAAACTAACGTACAGGTGTTATCGTAGTTTCTGCCGAAAGTTCCACCGAGCACGCGAGGTGGAACGAATCATAGAACTATCGCCGTCCCTTCGATTCGTGCAGCCTTGGACCTTTCGCATCTAGTCACCAAGGCAACACGCTGCCGCGTCATGATGGGATCAAACGTGAGCGATACAAAGCTAAAGCCAGCAACCAAAAAGCCTGCTACCCGCAAAGCCGCCCCGCACGCACCGGAGCTCTCCAAGGACGATGTCTACCTGTTTGGCATTGGCATGTGGGAGCGCAGCTGGGAAAAGATGGGCGCGCACCCCGACACGCAGAACCGTACGCGCGGCTGGCGTTTTTGCGTTTGGGCGCCCAACGTAAAGAGTGTTCACGTCATTGGCGAATTTAACGACTGGGATGAGCAAGCCAACCCGCTGGTGCCCATGCATACGAGCGCTATTTGGGAAGGCTTTATTCCTGGCGCCGAGCAGGGCCAGCTCTATAAGTATCTCATCGAGACCAACGAGGGCGAAAAACTCTACAAGGCCGATCCGTACGCCTTTAAGGCCGAGTGCCCTCCGGGTACCGCGAGCGTGCTGTGGACGCTCGATGGCTACCAGTGGAACGACGCCGCATGGCTCAAGCGCCGCGCCAGCCATAACCACATGTCGCAGCCCCTTAACATCTACGAGGTGCATATTGGCTCGTGGAAGCGCCACGGCGACGCGCCGCAGGGCGAGCCCGACGAGTACGGCAACTACCCCGGCCCCATGGATCCCTTCCCCGCGCAGCGCGGCGAGTTCTACACCTACGACGACCTGTCGGTGGAGCTCGTGGACTACGTGCGCGACATGGGCTATACGCATATCGAGGTCATGCCGCTTATGGAGCATCCCTTCGATGGCTCCTGGGGCTACCAGACGACTGGCTATTACGCCGCCACGTCGCGCTACGGCAATCCGCAGCAGCTCATGCACTTTATCGATGCGTGCCACGAGGCAGGCATCGGCGTAATCATGGACTGGGTGCCCGGCGGTTTTTGCGCTGACTCCCACGGCCTAGCCACCTTTAACGGCCACATGCTGTTTGAGCACGAGATTCACCCCAACTGGGGCACGCACAAGTTTGACTTCGCACGCGGCGAGGTCCGCTCCTTCCTGGTCTCCAACGTGCTGTACTGGCTCGAGAACTTCCACGTGGACGGCATTCGCATGGACGGCGTGTCCAGCATGCTGTACCTCAACTTTGGCATCGACGATCCGGGGCAAAAGAAGTTCAACAAGTACGGCACCGAGGAGGACCTGGACGCCAGCGCGTTTATCCGCCAGGTCAACTGCGCCGTTGAGGCACACTACCCCGACGTGATGATGATGGCCGAGGAGTCCACCGCGTGGCCGCTCGTCACCTATCCGCCGCAGGATGGCGGCCTGGGCTTCCACTACAAGTGGGACATGGGCTGGATGAACGACACCCTGCACTACATGCAGACTGATTTTCCGTGGCGCCCCGGCAACCACGGCTTGCTCACGTTCTCCATCATGTACGCCTTTACCGAGAACTTCATCTGCCCGCTCAGCCACGACGAGGTCGTACACGGCAAGTGCTCGCTCATCGGCCGCATGCCGGGTGACTGGTGGCGCCAGTTTGCGGGCCTGCGCACGCTGGCCTTCTACCAGATGACGCACCCCGGTGCCAAGCTCAACTTTATGGGCAACGAGATTGGCCAGTTTATTGAATGGCGCTACTACGAGTCCATTCAGTGGTTCTTGACCGAGGAGTACGAGACCCACCGTCATCATCAGGCGTTCATCAAGGCGCTCAACCACCTGTACACCGCCGAGCCCGCTCTGTACGAGCGCGGCTACACCGACGACGGCTTTACCTGGATCGACGCGGACAACTCCAAGCAGTCTATCGTGAGCTTTGTGCGTCAGGGCGAGGACGTCGATGACGACCTGGTGATCCTGATCAACTTTGACCCGGCGAGCTACGAGAGCTTCCGCGTGGGCGTGCCGCGCGAGGGCGACTGGGAGGTCATCTTCGATTCCGACCGTCCCGAGTTTGGCGGCAGCGGATACGCCGGCGAGGAGCCCTACACCTGCTCGAGCGAGCCCTATCCCTGGAACGGGCAGATGGACTCCATCGAGATTAAGGTGCCCGGCCTGGCAGGCGTGGTGCTTAAGCGCCGCGGTCCCAGCAGCTATAAGCCGCCGGTGGTCGAGGAGCTCAAGAAGGCGACGCGCAAGCGCACGTCCTCGGTGAAACCCAAGCCTGCGGCTGCTAAGAAGGCTCCGGCTAAGACGAAGGCTACCAAGCCCGCCACCAAGGCTTCGGCCAAGTCCAGCACGGCCAAAAAGACAGCCACTAAAAAGGCAGCTCCCAAGGCCAAGGCAGCTGCTGTTAAGGCTCCTGCCAAGAAAGCGTAACAAAAGCGTTACCGCTGCAATTACCCGCCCTGCGGGGGCGTAGGGTACAAGTCATAACCGTTCCGGGAGAAACATCCCCGGGGGAAAGGAACGTATGAATAAGATCTTCGACAACAAGCAGGAGTTTACCGAGCTCTATCGCGATGCCGTCATGAGCATCAGCGGCAAGAGCGTCGAGGCCGCCAGCGACCTGGACCGCTTTAACGCCCTGGCCAAGCTCGTGGCCGAGAAGGCACGCACCGTTGCCACCAAGAGTGACGCCCGTGTGACCGCCGAGGGCAAGAAGCGCGTGTACTACTTCTCGATCGAGTTTTTGATCGGCCGCCTGCTCGACAACTATCTGCTCAACTTTGGCGTGCGCGACATGGTCGCCGAGGCGCTCGACGACATGGGCTTTGATCTGTCCGTCATCGAGAACCAGGAGCCCGATCCGGCGCTGGGCAACGGCGGTCTGGGCCGTCTGGCAGCGTGCTTCCTGGATTCCATGGCAGCCGAGGGCATCGCCGGCTACGGCAACGGCATGCGCTACCGCTACGGCTTGTTTAAGCAGGAGATCGTCAACGGCAGCCAGGTCGAGGCCACCGACGAGTGGCTCACCCACGGCTATCCCTGGGAGGTCCGTCGTCAGGACAAGGCCGTGACCATTAAGTTTGGTGGCCATGTTGAGGGCTTTGAGGAGAACGGCCGCACGTTCTACCGCACGGTGGACACGCAGGATATCCTGGCCATCCCTTATGACATCCCCGTGGTGGGCTATGCCGGCGAGACCGTCAACAAGCTGCGCGTATGGGCCGCCGAGCCGGTCGAGGAGCACTTTGACCTGGAGGCCTTCAACCGCGGCGACTATGCCCTGGCCGACGCCGAGCGCGCCGAGGCCGAGGCCATCAGCGCCATCCTCTACCCCAACGACGCCGGCGAGCATGGTCGTCTGCTGCGCCTGAAGCAAGAGTACCTGTTTGTCTCGGCCGGCATCTACAGCCTGCTCGACACCTTTGAGAAGGAGCACGGCGAGAACTGGGAGCTGCTGCCGCAGTTTGTGGCCATCCACACCAACGACACCCACCCCGCCATGTGCGGACCCGAGCTCATGCGCATCCTGATCGACGAGAAGAAGCTTGAGTGGGATGACGCCTGGAACATCGTGACGCAGGTCGTGAGCTATACCAACCACACCATCCTGCCCGAGGCTCTGGAGAAGTGGCCCATCGGCACGTTCTCCAAGCTCCTCCCCCGCGTGTACCAGATCATCGACGAGATCAGCCGTCGTTGGCACGAGTCGTTCGACACCACGCAGGAGGGCTGGCAGGAGCGTTTGCGCCAGACCGCCATTCTGTGGGACGGCGAGATTCGCATGGCCAACCTGTCCGTGATCTGCAGCCACAGCGTCAACGGCGTGGCCAAGATCCACTCCGACATCATCAAGAACATCGTGCTCAAGGACTTCTATGCCCTGACGCCCGAGAAGTTCAACAACAAGACCAACGGCATCTCGCACCGTCGCTTCTTTGCCGAGGCCAACCCCACTTATGCCAAGCTCGTGACCGAGGCGATTGGCGATGGCTGGCTGAAGGACGCCTTTGAGCTGGAGAAGCTCAAGGAGTTTAAGGACGACACCGAGTTCCTGAAGGCCGTGGGTGCCTCCAAGCGCGCCAACAAGGAGCGCCTGGCCGCCTACGTTAAGGCCGAGACCGGTCTGGTCATCGATCCCAACACCGTCTTCGATGTTCAGGTAAAGCGCTTCCACGCCTACAAGCGCCAGCTCATGAACATCATGAAGGTGATGGACATCTACAACCGTCGTATCGCCGATCCCAACTTCCACGTGACGCCGACGACCTTCATCTTTAGCGGCAAGGCTGCCTCGAGCTACACCTTCGCCAAGGAGACCATCCGCCTCATTAACTCCGTGGCCGATGTCATCAACAACGACGCCCGCGTGAACGAGGTCATGAAGGTCTGCTTTATCCCCAACTTCCGCGTGAGCAACGCCCAGCTCATCTACCCCGCCGCCGAGATCTCGGAGCAGATCTCCACGGCCGGCAAGGAGGCCTCGGGCACGTCCAACATGAAGCTCATGATGAACGGCGCCATTACGCTGGGTACCCTCGACGGCGCCAACATCGAGATCGCCGACCTGGCCGGCCGCGAGAACGAGGCTATCTTTGGCCTGACCGCCCCCGAGGTCGAGCAGCTCTGGGCATCCAACAGCTACTTTGCGTGGGATACGCTCAACAACGATCGCGAGCGCCTGGGCCGCGTGATGGACGAGCTCAAGGACAACACGTTTGCCGGCCTTTCGGGCAACTTCGAGAGCATCTACAACGAGCTCATGAACAACAACGACCCCGACCTGGTCATGGCAGACTTCCGCAGCTACGTGGATGCGTGGGAGAAGCTCACCGGCAGCTACGGCGACCAGGAGACCTGGAACCGCAAGGCCCTGCTCAACACCGCCTCGAGCGGCTGGTTCTCGAGCGACCGCACAATTCGCGAGTACCGCGACGAGATCTGGCACGCGTAAAGGCGCGCGAGCTCCCCTATGCCAGCACGGCATTACTCGACGGGCGTGACGTAGCGCCGCGCCCGTCGCTAATGGGTTAGGAACATCGACGACAGAAGGAGAAATCGATGAGTAAGAAAGAATGCATCGCGATGCTCCTCGCAGGAGGACAGGGCAGCCGATTGGGGGCACTCACCCAAAAGATCGCTAAGCCGGCGGTTAGCTTTGGTGGTAAGTTCCGCATTATCGACTTTTCGCTCTCCAACTGCTCCAACTCGGGCATCGACACGGTGGGCGTTCTGACGCAGTATCGCCCCTACCTGCTGCATGCCTACGTGGGCTCCGGCGAGGCGTGGGATCTGGACAGCCGCGACGGCGGCGTGTCGATCCTGCCGCCGTACGAGACGCAGACCGGCGGCGCCTGGTATGCGGGCACGGCCGACGCCATTACGCAGAACCTCGACTACATCAAGGCCAACGACCCCAAGTACGTCCTGATTCTTTCGGGCGATCACCTGTATCGCATGGACTACCGCAAGATGCTCAAGACGCACATTGAGAATAACGCCGACCTCACGGTGAGCGTTATGCCCGTGCCGTGGGAGGAGGCCAGCCGCTTTGGCATCCTGACCACCGACCCCGAGGACGGCCGCATCACCAAGTTCACCGAGAAGCCCGATAAGCCCGATTCGAACCTCGCGTCCATGGGCATCTACATCTTCTCGGCCGACGTGCTGATCGAGGCGCTCGAAGAGGACGCTCTGGACCAGCGCTCGAGCCACGACTTTGGCAAGGACATCATCCCCAAGCTGCTCGGCGAGGGCAAGCGCCTGTACAGCTACGAGTTCCACGGCTTTTGGAAGGACGTCGGCACCATCGCCAGCTTCCACGAGACCTCGATGGACCTGCTGGGCAACAACCCCGAGTTCGATCTGTTCGACAAGCACTTCCCCATCATGTCCAACATCACCACGCGTCCGCCGCACTACATTGGCCCGGACGGCCGCCTGGACGACTGCCTGGTCTCCAACGGCTGCAAGATCTACGGCACCGCTCGTCACTCGATCATTTCGACCGATGTCATCATCGAGGAGCGCGCCGTGGTCGAGGACTCCGTGCTACTGCCGGGTGCGCACGTTAAGAGCGGCGCGCACATCTGCCGCGCTATTTTGGGCGAGAACTCCACGGTCGAAGAGGGCGTGAAGCTCGGCTCTGTCGATACCACCAAGGATACGGCCGTCGTTGGAAATGACGTCGTTATCGGGAAGGGGGAATGATCCGATGATCAATCGCAAGGCCATCGGTTATATCACCGCTAACTACTCTTCGACCTACGGCAGCGTGCTGCTCAAGGACCGTCCCATCGCGTCCGTTCCATTTTTGGGCCGCTACCGCCTGATCGACTTCCCGCTGTCCAACATGATGAATGCCGGCATTAAGACCGTCGGCGTCGTCATGCCGGGCAACTACCGCTCGCTGATCGACCACGTGGGCTCGGGAAAGGACTGGGGCCTGGACCGCAAGAAGGGCGGCCTGTTCATGGTGCCCGGCAATGCATATGGCACCACCAAGGGCGGCATGCGCTTCTTGCTGCGCGACATCATCTCCAACAAGACGCTGTTCCAGCGCTCGGACAAGCCCTATGTTGTGATGATGGGCACCAACATCATCTTTAACATGGACCTCAACACCATCATCGACGCGCACGAAAACTCCGGTGCCCAGATGACCGTGGTGTACTGCAAGGCCACGCGCAATGTTGATGACGAGACCAAGCTCGAGATTAACGAGAACGGCCGCCTGACGGGCGTGAGCGCCGGCGTCGTGTACGGCGACAACGCCTCCATGGACTGCTGCATTGTCAACCGCGAGACGCTGCTCGAGATCATCGACCATTACCAGGCCGCCGACTATCTGGATCTGCTCGAGGCACTCCAGGGCGACTTTGGCAACATCGACGTGTGCAGCTACGAGTACAAGGGCGAGGTCGTGGGCGTGTTTAGCGAGAAGTCGCTGTACCGCCGCAGCATGGACCTGCTCGACCAGACCGTGGCCGATCAGCTCTTCGATCCCGAGCGCCCGATCCTGACCAAGGCTCACGACGTGCCGCCTTCGCGCTATGCGACCGGCAGCCACGCGTGCAACTCGATCATCTCGGCCGGCTGCATCATCAAGGGCACCGTGCGCAACTCGATCCTGTCGCGCGGCGTTGTGGTCGAGGAAGGCGCTTCGGTGACCAACTCGATCATCAACCAGAGCTGCATCATCAAGAGCGGCGCCCGCGTTGAGAATGCCATCCTGGACAAGAACAACGTGGTTCCCACCAACACCGAGCTTCGCGGCACGCCCGAGAACATCCTGGTGCTGGGCAAGGCCCCGTTAACTCCCGATACCACCATCGTGCATTAAAGTAGGCACCGCAACATCGCTCGTAACATGTAGAATAGCCGCCCGGTTTGCGCCAGGCGGCTATTCTCGAATTGCAACAGGGAGACAATATGGCAGATTCCAGCAAAAAGATGCAGATCGTGTTTGCCTCGGCCGAGTGCGCACCGTTTGTAAAGACCGGTGGCCTGGGCGACGTGGCGGGCTCGCTGCCTGCGGCGCTTGTGCGCGCCGGCGCCGAGGTCATTGTGATGGTGCCCAAGTACGCCACCATCAAGGACGAGTACAAGGCGCAGATGGAGCACTTCTCCGACTTTTACGTGAGCCTGGGCTGGCGCAACGAGTACTGCGGGCTCGAGAAGCTCGAGCGCGACGGCGTCACCTATATGTTCATCGACAACGAGCGCTACTTTGCGCGCGACTATCCGTACGGCTTCTTTGACGACGGCGAGCGCTTTGCGTTCTTCTCCAAGGCCATCACCGAGAGCCTGCAGCACCTGCCGGCCGGTTTTGAGTGCGACATCCTGCACTGCAACGACTGGCAGACGGCACTGGCGCCCGTGTTCTTGCGCGAGTTCTACCAGGGCCTGCCGCTGTACGACCGCGTCAAGACCGTGTTCTCGATCCACAACGTGGCGTTCCAGGGCCAGTTTAGCGACACCGTGATGGAGGACATCCTGGGCGTGGCGCACATTCCGGCGGCCGCCTCGCAGCTGCGTTGCGACGCCTGCAGCATCAACTACATGCTGGGCGCGCTGCGCTATGCCGATGCCATCACCACGGTGAGCCCCACCTATGCCAACGAGATCCAGACGCCCGAGTTTGGCGAGGGCCTGGACGGCGTACTGCGCGAGCGCTCCTATGCGCTGCAGGGCATTTTGAACGGCATTGACGTGGCGGGCTTTGACCCGGCGACCGACAAGCGCATTGCCGCAAACTACACGGTTGATGACCGCTCCGGCAAGGCCGTGTGCAAGGCCAAGCTGCAGGAAGAGCTGGGGCTCGAGGTTCGCGACGACCGACCGCTCATGGTGATGGTCACGCGCCTGACGCGCCAGAAGGGCATGGACCTGGTCATGTACGCGCTCGACCGCATCCTGTCCGGCGGCGTGCAGGTAGCGGTGCTGGGTACCGGCGACCGCGACTACGAGGACGGCCTTCGCTACTTCCAGGATAAGTACCCCGGCACCATGGCCGCTCGCATCGAGTTTGACCCGGCGCTGTCGCAGCGCATGTATGCCGCTGCCGACATGTTCCTGATGCCGTCGAAGTTTGAGCCCTGCGGCCTGTCGCAGATCATCGCCATGCGCTACGGCACGCTGCCCATCGTGCGCGAGACCGGTGGTCTGAAGGACACGGTGATCCCGTATAACGAGTTTACCGGCGAGGGCACGGGCTTCTCGTTTAGCAACTTTAACGGCGACGAGATGGGCGACGCCGTGTTCCGCGCGGCACGCCTGTTCTGGGATAATCGCGATGCCTGGAACCAGCTGGTCACGCAGGCCATGAGCCAGGACTTTAGCTGGACACGCTCGGCCGACAAGTATCTGGACCTGTACTTCTTTATGCACCCGGAGATCGAGCGCCCGGCGGCGGTTGTCGACGAGCCTGTGGATGTGGCTGAGAAGGCTGAGGCCGAGCCCGAGCCCAAGGCCGAGCCGGTTGTTGAGGCACCCACTGCTGCTGAGGAGCCCAAGGCTGAGGTGAAGGCTGAGGCAGCTCCCGAGGCTGAGGCTAAGCCGGCTGCAAAGCCTGCCGCCAAGAAGACCACGACGCGCAAGACGACGGCCAAGAAGGCTACGACAACCAAGGCCGCTGCCACCAAGACCGCCGCAGCAAAGACGACTGCCACCAAGGCAACGACGACGCGCAAGCGCACGACCGCCGCTGCCAAGAAGGCCGCCGAGGCCGAGGCTGCTCCCGAGATAAAGGCTGAGGCCGCCGTCAAGGCATCGGCCAAGACCACTGCCAAGAAGTCGACCGCGACCGCCAAGAAAGCAACGGCCGCAAAGTCGACGACGACCACGAAAGCAGCCACGACCAAGGCAGCCGCAAAGCCGGCCGCCAAGGCCGAGGAGACGCCTGCCGAGTCCAAAGTAGAGGCAGCCGTCGAGGCCAAGCCCGCCGCCAAGACCACCACGCGAAAGCGCACGACGACAGCCAAGAAGACCACGGCAAAGGCCGCAACTCCCAAGGCAGAGACTAAGACCGCTGCTGCCAAAGAGGAGCCCAAGGCCGAGGTAAAGGCCAAGCCGGCACCGATGACCGCTGAGGTCAAGACCGCTCCGAAGGCTACGGCAAAGACCGAGCCCGCCAAGGAGACCCCGGTCTCCCCCGCCGCTCCGGCAGCGGAAAAGGCCCCGTCCAAGAAGACGTCCGTCCGCAAGGCAACGGCCACACGCAAGCGCCGCTAGCCCACAGACGATCTAAAACCTAATCAAAACCCTAAACAAGGGGCGCTCCAACCGGGCGCCCCTTTTCTGTAGATAGTTGGTAAAACGATTTTCTAGGACAACCGTTCGCCGATGGTAAACGGATGTTGTTTATACACCCTGTGTACAACAGATATACTTATAACCTGTGCGTAAAACCCATGGCCCGCAGGCCGTGATTCTATTGAACTGGACCGTACTATGAGATTGATTCACAACAGCCGCCTACCGCAGTTTCGCACTCCGTTTGGCGCTGTGACCACTGGAACTTCCGTTGCACTCTCGGTGATTTTGGAGGATGCCGATCCAAACCAGGCAACACTCACCCTGCGTACCTGGGTCGATGAGGTCGGCGAGACCCTGATCCCGATGGAACACGAGGGCGATGGCATTTTTACCGGTGAGCTCAAATGCGATGAACCGTGTCTTGTGTGGTACAGCTTTATATGCAATATCGAAGGTCAGCCCGAGGTCCGCCTGGGCGCGCCGCAAGGCAGCACCGGCGGCGAGGGCGTAACCTACGACTACGCCGAGGTGCCGTCCTTCCAGATTACCGTCTACAAGCACCGCGAGAACCGCCCCACCTGGTACGAGCGCGGCATGGTATACCAGATCTTCCCCGACCGCTACGCCCGTGACGAGCATTGGCGCGAGCGCACAATGGCCCAACTCGAAAAACCGCGCAAGGGCATTCAGCGCCGGATGGTCGAGGACTGGAACGAGCCGCCCGTGTACGAGCGCGCCGAGGACGGCTCAATCAAGACCTGGGACTTCTACGGCGGCTCGCTCAAAGGCATCCAGGAAGACCTGCCCCGCATCGCCGAGCTGGGCTTTACGGCCATCTACCTCAATCCCATCTTTGAAGCCGCGAGCAACCACCGCTACGACACGGCCGACTACACCAAGATCGACCCGATCCTGGGCACCGAGCAGGACTTTACCGAGCTGTGCCAGGCGGCCGAGAAGCTGGGCATCTCCATCATCCTGGACGGCGTCTTCAACCACACGGGTGACGACTCGATCTATTTCAACCGCTACGGCAACTACCCCGGCGTGGGTGCCTGGCAGAGCGAGGATTCTCCGTGGCGCGATGCGTTTACCTTCCACGAGGACGGCTCGTACGACTGCTGGTGGGGCGTGGGCAACATGCCAGCCATCAACGAGAAGTCTGAGCTGGTGCGCGAGAGGCTTCTGGGCAAGGACGGCGTGATCCGCAAATGGCTGCGCGCCGGTGCCCATGGTTGGCGCCTGGACGTCGCAGACGAGCTTTCCGACGACTTCCTGGCCGAGATCAAGAAGGCCGTACTTGCCGAAAAGCCCGATGCACTGTTGCTTGGCGAAGTCTGGGAAGACGCCTCCAACAAGATTAGCTACGGCCATCTGCGCCGCTACCTGCAGGGTTCCGAGCTGGACTCTGCTATGGATTATCCCTTCCGCGACATGGTCATCGGCTTTTTGATGGGCTACAAGAACGCCTACCAAGCTGCCGAGGATATCGAGACCCTGCGCGAGAACTACCCGAGCGAGGCATTGTCCTGCGCACTTAATCTGCTTTCGAGTCACGACCGTCCGCGCATCATCTCGGTGCTCGGCGGCGGCCCCGACGAGTCGCAGCTGCCCGAGAGCGAGCGCAGCAAATGGCGCCTGGACGAGAACGCGATGGGACTGGCCAAGAGCCGCTTTTGGCTCGCCACGCTCATGCAGATGACCTTCCCCGGCGTGCCTTCGATCTACTACGGCGACGAATACGGCTTAGAGGGCCTTACCGATCCGGGCAACCGCCGCACCCTGCCGACCAAGGACCAACTGCACGACTTCGACACGCTGGCTATTGTCAAGAACGCCTCCGCCGTACGCCGTGCACTGCCATTTATGATCGACGGCGAGATCAAGGCCTTCGCGCTCAACGACGAGGTGCTGGCATACAACCGCACGGGCAAGGATGGCGAGTCCGCGACGGTTATCATCAACCGCAGCCTGCGCAATTCGCACCGCGTGACGATTCCGGCGCTCGACGAATGCGCAAGTGACGTGATCAGCGGTCACGAGTGCGAAATCCACAACGGTACGGTCACGCTGGATTTGTATCCGCTGGGCTCGTCGATCATCTATCACCATGCCGAACAGCGCCTGCAGGAGCCGCTCGATCACGGCGCGGGCGTCGTGTGCCATATCACCTCGGTGCCCACCGACAACGGCAAGCCCGGTACGATTGGTGCGCCCACGCGTCGCTTTATCGACCATCTGGCCGCTATGGGTATGCGCTACTGGCAGGTTCTGCCTGTCAACCCGACGGACTTCTTCCGCTCCCCTTACGCTGGGCCTTCGGCCTTTGCGGGCAATATCGACCTGCTGCCAGAGAGTCAAGATGAGCTGGCGGCCGACTTTGAGACTTGGAAGGCCCGTGGCGGCGAGGATGCAGACCCGCTCTACACGGCGTTTAAGCATCGCAACGCCGATTGGCTCGAGAAGTACTGCGTCTACATGGCCGTCAAGAAGTACTTTGAGGGCGAGTCGCGCCACGATTGGCCGGCAGATGTCGCGCGCTACAACGAGTATCTGATCGACGACACGCGTTTCCACGACGAGGCAGAGCTGCAGGCGTACATGCAGTACCGCTTTGACCTGGCCTGGTGCGAGCTCATGAACTATGCGCACAAGAAGGGCATCGAGGTTATCGGCGACATTCCTATGTACGTTTCGGACGATTCGGCCGATGCATGGAGCGAGCCCGAGAACTTCTGGCTGTCCGATACCGGCAAGGCGATTGAGATATCTGGCGCGCCGCCCGACAATTTTGCGCCCGAGGGCCAGGTATGGGGCAACCCCACCTTCCGTTGGGATCACATGAAGGAGAACGGCTACCGCTGGTGGATGGATCGTCTGCGTCGCGCGTTCTCGCTCTACGATCGCGTGCGACTGGACCACTTCCTGGGATTCCACAGCTACTTTAGCATTCCCGCAGGCAAGGCCTGTGCCGACGGCCGCTGGCTGGCAGGTCCGGGCAAGGACCTGTTCCAGACTGCCTATGACGAGCTGGGGCCGCTCAACTTTATCGCCGAGGACCTAGGCTACCTGACGCCCGGAGTTCGCGCCATGGCTTCGACCTGCGGCTTCCCCGGTATGGACGTGCTGGAGTTTAGCGAATACGACGTCCGCAACGGCGTGTATCCCACGCCGGGCAAGATTCTGTACACCTCGACGCACGACACGTCGACGCTCGCCGGTTGGTGCACGCGCTCCTTTGCGGGCGGCGACGAGCCGAGCGGTGTTGAGGTGGCGGCCAAGCTGATGGGTGACGCGCTGGCAAGCGACGCTCCCCTGGTGATGATACCGCTGCAGGATATCCTGGGGCTTGGCGACGACTCGCGCATGAACGTGCCGGGCGTGGCCACGGGCAACTGGACCTGGCAGGCCGATGAGGCCGACGTTGCGGCCGCAGAGGGCAAAACTGCACAGCTCCTGCGCAACACCCATAGATTCTGGGGCGAAGCGTGATAAAACCCCCGATATAGGGTACAGTTACAGCTGTTTGAATTTATGCGGGCAGAGCGATCTGCCCGCTTTGTGCTGAAAAGGAAGTATTATGGCGCGCTACGATTACAAGTGCTCGAGCTGCGGCAACGTGTTTGAGGTTGAGCATCCCATGTCCGAGACCCCCGAGGTCGTGTGCCCGAGCTGCGGCGCTCCGGCGGCCAAGACGTTCTCGGCCAGCGGCATCAAGTTTGAGGGCAGCGGCTTCTACAACACCGACCAGCGCAGCGGTGGTTCCAGCACCAACGCCACCAGCGGCTGCTGCGCCAACTGCCCGCACAACCACTAGAGACAAGCGGTCCCGACACCCAGGTTTCCTGATGAGTTGCGGTGAAATAGTTCCTGAATCAGCCCATCCAACGGCCAAACAGGAACTATTTCACCGCAACTTTTCTTTAGATCGGATTTCGGGCTGATGCTAAGTTTGTAACAATTCAAAACTCTGCCGGATTACGGGGCTGAATTGACAACCTCTATCCATTCCGGTAATTTGCAAATTTAAACAAGCCATCTACCTGCGGTTTTATTTAGGCCATTTTTGCTGTGGTCGGGCATCACCAATCTAGCCCCGTAATCCGCCCTACTTTTGATAGCAGCAAGTATGAAAGGGGCTATTTTTTTCCTCTCTTTACCGCTATTGCGATCTCCACTCGCACGACCTTCTGAGTTGCGGTGAAATAAGGACTATTTGGCGGGTAGATGCCGCTATTCAATCCCTATTTCACCGCAACTTAGTAGTTACTTGTGGATCAGGCGGGCGCAGAAGTGGCCGTCGTAGGAATCTGCGTTTATGGGGACGCTCTGGAAGAAGCCTCGATCGTTCTGGCGTACGGATACGAGCTTCTTGGCCTGGTCGAACTCGGGCAGCTGCAGAATCTGAGATTCGGAGAGCGGTGCCACGGTAAAGCCGGCGCCCTCGGGAGAGGCCAGGAAGGCATCCACGACCTGCGTGTTCTCTTCGTCAAAAACCGAGCAGGTGGCATAGATAAGCTCGCCGCCGGCAGCCACGCGCGCAGCTGCCTTCTTGAGCATCGTCAGCTGCAGCTTGGGCAGCTCAGTCGTAACGTCGTTCTCGGTCAGACGCCACGGTATCTCGGGATGACGGCGCATGGTGCCAGTGCCAGAGCACGGCGCATCGATAAACACAGTGTCGAACAGGGCGGGCTCGCCAAGCATCGCGTCAAAGGACGTAAGCACCTCATTGAGCTCGCAGGCATCGCCCGACACCGTACGAACACCCGTAATACCCGCCTTATGCAGGCGCGCGAGATTCTGATCGCATTTACGATCGTGCAGATCGAGCGCGGTATGCTGGTGCTCGTACCCGGCACGTTTGGCCTGGCACATCATCACATAGGTCTTGGTACCGCGACCGGCGCCAATCTCCAGGCAACGACCGGGACGTGTCGCCGCAGTAGCGATAAGCTGAGCGTTGAGGTCCGAGGCAACGGCAGCGGCGCGTTCAAACACGCCGGACGCAACCGTAACCTGAGCATCGACCGGAGCATGGCAGCCCGGAAAGACAGGCGCAACGAGCTGCGAGATATACGGGTCGGACTTGGTCGCAAACGCATTCTCGTGCAGTGCAAGCGGCGCGGGAGCCAGATTACCGGCAAAGTTGAGCGCGCCCTCGGGCGTATCGAACGAGGCCATAATACGAGCGCACAGCCAGCGAGGAAGACCCATCAGACGAGAAAGACGAACCAAACGGCGCTCGGACTCATCAACGTCGGATGCCGTGGCAAAGTCCTCAACGTTGTCCGCAACCTTGTGCAGCACAGCGTTAGCCAGGCCCGCGGCAGACTTAGCACCGCAGCGAACCAGCTCAACACCCTGACTTACGGCAACGCAGCCCGGCGTATGCAGATAGAGCATCTCAAAGGCCGAGATGCGAAGCGCCATGCGAACGCGCGGCGCGACCTTTTTGGGCTTATCCAAAAACTGATCGAGCAACTCATCCAAAATGCCCTGCGTGGCGGCAACACCGAGCGCCAAACGAGCGGCAAAAGCGGAATCGCGCTGGTCAATGGCCTTGGCGGAAGCACGTGAAGACAACACGTCGCGTGCGTACATACCGCGGCGATCAGCCTCCATCAACACATCGAGCGCAAGCTTGCGCGCGGGAGACAACTTGCTCATGACAGTACACCCCACGTAAGGTCGACACCCTGCAGGCCGGCAGCCCAGGCAGAAGCAGCCATGGCACGCTTGCCATCGGGCTTAACCTCGAGCAGTTCAACCGCGCCATCGGAAAGGCCCAGATAGACACGCTTGCTCTTGACGGCAACAGCGCCCTCGCCAAGCGACATATCGGCCGGCGCAGCATCGAGTACGCGAACCGACTTGCCGGCAATCACGCAACGGGCAGGCGCAGTATCGGATGAAGCGAGCACATGACGCACGCAATCGAGCGCCGTCATCTTCGGATCCAGACGCATCTCCTGCTTGGAAATCTTGGCAGCATGCGTGACGAGGGACTCATCCTGCTCGGTCCAAACAGCCGAGCCATCGGCAAGCGAGGGAAGCGTATCGGCAAGCAACTTACCGCCAAGCTCACCAAGCTCCATCGTGAGCGCCTCGGCATGCTTACCGGCAACCGACGTAGACGCCTGGGCGCAATAAGCGCCCGTATCCACGCCATGCCCAATACGCATAATGGAAACGCCAGCAACCTCATCACCAGCAAGAATGGCACGCTGAATGGGAGCAGCGCCACGCCAACGAGGCAACAGCGAAGCATGAGCATTCACAATACCAAGCGACGCCATATGTAGCACCTCATCGGGCAAAATGCAGCCATAGGCAGCCACACAGAAAATGTCAGCCTGAGCAGCCTGGAGCGCCTCAATAACCTCAGGCGTCATACGATTGGCCTCAACGACCGGCAACCCCAGCTCAAGCGCCTTGGCCTTAACAGGAGACGGCTCCAACTTTTTACCACGCCCACGAACAGCATCGGGACGAGTAATGACAAGCACAATCTCATTGCCAGCCGCAACAAGCGAAGTCAGCGAAGGTACAGCAAAATCAGGCGTACCCATAAACACAATACGCATAAAGAACGTCTCCCCTCAACCAAAGCCGAGACGGCTACAAATAACAGCGGAAAGCCAAGTACTCAGCCCATCCGCAATAACAATTCAACAAGAACAAATATACCCAAAAACAAAGAAAGAGCCGCATAAAAGCAGCCCTCCCAACAAAGCACCTATCAGCGAAGACGCCCCTCCCTGGCCCAACGGCACCCGGGCGAAACGAAGAGTGACAACGTAGTCCCTGGGATGGGGCCCACACATATCGTCCCGCGCGCAGTTTCGCAGCAAAGCGAGAATGTTTGAGCACGGGATGATATGTGTGGGCCCCATCCCAGGGACGGACAATTAACCTATTCGGTCTCGCCCGGTCGAGCGCCGCGGGCCAGGGCGTCCTGGTACTCCTTGACGGCCTTGATCCTCTGCATGGGCTTCAGTCGCTCGAACATGGTGTTGCCGTGCAGGTGATCGATCTCGTGCTGCAGGCACACGCAGAACAGGTCGCCTGAGGCCTCATAGCGAATCAGGTTGGCATCCAGGTCATACGCCTCGACGACAACGTGATCGGGACGCTCGATCTCGCAGCTAATGCCCGGAATGGAAAGGCAGCCCTCGCTAAAAGGCACCAGATGGTCGCTCTGCTCAACAATGACAGGGTTAATGAGAACGTACGGGTCATAGTCATTCTTGTCGCTGTAGTCGCAGTCGATGGTAACGAGCTGAATGAGCTCACCGATCTGCGGAGCAGCCAAGCCGCAACCGCCGTTCTCGAACATCATCTTCTTCATCTTCTCGGCAAGCGCCTCAATCGCCGGGGTAATCTCCTCGATGACGGCGCACTCCTGGCGCAGACGAGGGTCGGGCGACAGTACGATTCCGTTGGCTTCCATGGCCATCCTTTCGGGTTGTTACATCAAATCATAGGCATCGACGTCAACGCTCACGCTCACGCCGCGCACGGAGCCCACCTCTTTGAGGCAGGCGTCGATATCATCAGAGACATGGTACCCTACCGGCGACTTTACAAGCAGATGGAAGCGGTAACGGTCCTTGGCTCTCTCGATTACACACGAAGCCGGGCCCAGCACCTGCGGCACCGCGCTGCCCGCCCGCAAAAAGTCGGGTGCGGCGGCGTGCCAGCGGCGCTTGAGGAGCTTTGCGATGCGACCGATGTAGCCCCGCGCGTCATCCGCGTTCGTCGACCATACCAAGATGTTGGCCAGGCGCACGAACGGCGGGTACAGGGCGTCGCGGCGCTGGTCCAGGTCGTAGTCGGTAAAGATCGAGCGGTCGTGCTCAGCGACAGCGCGAATGACCGGGTCCTCGGGCAGGTAGGTCTGGATGATAACCTCGCCGGGGCGATCGCCGCGACCGGCGCGGCCCGCAACCTGCTCCAGCAGATCGTAGGCGCGCTCCCCTGCTCTAAAATCGGGGAGCTTCAGCGCAAAGTCGGCATTGACCACGCCCACGAGCGTGACCTCGGGAAAGTCGAGACCCTTTGCAATCATCTGAGTACCCAGCAGCACCGCGCAATCGGCGGCATCGAACTGTTCGAGCAGCTTTTTGTGTGCGTCTTTGCCGCGCGTGGAATCGGCGTCCATGCGAATGATAGCGACGTCGTCAGGCAGCATCTGGTGCAGTGCGTCCTCAATCTGCTGCGTACCCAGGCCCATTTTTGCCAAGTAGCGACTGCCGCACTTGGGACAGCGGCTCGTGGGTGCAGGATAGGGCTGCACGCGCCAGGACGATCCGCAGGTGTGGCACTGTAGCGTGTGCGTGCGCTCGTGGTACGTGAGCGCGGTGGAGCAGTGGTTGCAGGTTGGCACGCAGCCGCATTCACGGCACATAAGAAACGGCGCAAAACCGCGGCGGTTGTGCAGCAACACGGCCTTTTCGCGGCGCTCGACTACGCGCTCCAGGCCTTCCATCAGCGGTTTAGAGAACATGGAGCGGCTACCGTGTGCGAACTCGCGGCGCAGATCGGCAATGCGAACCGTAGGCAACACGGCGTGCCCCGGGCGCTCGGGCATCTCGACGCGCGTCCAGGTGGCACCGCCGTACGTGCCGCGGCGGCAGCGGTCGAGGGCCTCGGCCGAGGGCGTGGCGGAACCCAGTACGAGCGGACACCGATAGCGGCGCGCCATCTCGGCAGCCACCTCGCGCGCATGGTAGCGCGGGCTGGAACCCTGCTTGTAGCTGGTCTCGTGCTCCTCGTCGATGATAATGAGGCCCAAGTCGCTGAGCGGGCAAAAGAGCGCCGATCGGGCGCCAACGACCACACGCGCGGCACCGCTGGCAACCATATCCCACTGGTCTAGGCGCTCGCCGGCCGAAAGGCGCGAATGGAACACGGCGACCGTCTCACCAAAGCGCGAGCGGAAGCGGCCGACGGTCTGGGCCGTCAGCGAGATCTCGGGCACCAGCACGCAGGCCGAACGGCCGACCGCCAGCACGCGCTCAATCGCCGAGAGGTAAACCTCGGTTTTGCCGGAACCGGTAACGCCATCGACGAGCACCACGTCGCCGTGAGCGTCAAGGCGTGCGCGCTCAATCTGCGCGAGGGCCTGCTGCTGGCCGTTGGTGAGTGCCACCGGGGCCTTGCCGCTCGCCGAGGACAGCGTAGTCTGCTCGCTGCAGCCACGCCAGGCACGACGCACCTCCACCACGACGACGCCGCGTTTTTCGAGCGCTTTAATAGTCGCCGACATGCTGTTGTAGAGCAGGTTGAGGTCGCGCGTCGTGACCGGGCCACATTGGAGTGCCTCGATGAGCTGACGCTGACGGACCGCGGTCTTGGGCGGCGTGTAGTCGAAACCCTCGGGCGTGAGCATGACCCAGCGGTTTTGGATGGGCTTGACGGCGGGGCGCTCAACGGTCCACACGCCGTCATCGCCCTTGACCACGCGCGGGCTTCCACCCGGTGGCAAGAACAGGCGCAGGCACTCGGAAAGCGTTGCGACGTACTCGCGGCTCATCCAGCGTGCGATACGGGCGGCTTCGGCGGTAAAGAGCGGCTTGCTGAGGATGGCTTCGACGGGCTTGATGCGCGAAGGGTCGAGGGCGTTGTCGCCTTGCAGGTCGCCCAGCTCGGGGGCAATATCAACGATGTAGCCAGCGGCGGCACGGTTGCCAAAGTGGACCAGGACCGTCGATCCGACCTGGGCCTCGTTGGCAAGGGACTGCGGGATGCCATAAGCAAAAGGGTCGGACAGCGCACGGGTGGGAATGTCGAGGACCACGCTCGCGTAGGCGGCAATGGGCTCAGGTGCAGACTCGGGCTTGGCTGAGGCAGCAGCGGATGCCGGTGCCGCCGGAGTCTCCTCCGGTTCAGGCGAACCAAACAGTGACAGTTGCTCGGCCATGGCCCCAGCACCTCCTATCCCATACGTCTACAGAAACAAGAGCCCCGCTCGGGGTGAACGGGGCTCGGATACATGCGTTTACGCAGCTGCTACAGCGCCATCGTGCGGGCGCGATCGATACGCGCCAGGCAGTCGTCGCGGCCGACGAGCGCCATGGTCTCGCCCAGCGGAGGGCTCACCATGTTGCCGCAAACGGCGACGCGCACGGCCTGGAACACCACACGCTTCTTGAGGTCCATCTGCTCGGGCAGCGGCTCAAGCGCGGCGTCGATGTTGGCGGAGGTCCACTCGGTAACACCCTCGAGCGCGGCCTTGGCGGCGTCCAGAATGGCACCCATGCCTTCCTTGGCCAGGCCCTTGTTGACGGATTTTTCGTCATACTCGAGCGTCTCGGCCGTGGCAAAGATGGGGGCGGCGACGGTCACGGCGTCGGCCGGCATCTTGGTACGAGGCTTAACGATGGCAGCAAGTGCGTCGATCCAGTCCTCGCCGTACTCGACGTTGCCCTCGATGAGGCCGGCCTCATGCAGCTCGGGGACCATGATCTCGTCGGCAAACTGCGCGTCGGACATGCCGTTGATGTACTCAGCATTGACCCAGTCGAGCTTCTTGGGGTCGAAGGTCGCGGGATTCTTGGAGATGCGGTCGAGCGAGAACTTGCTGGCCAGGACGTCGCGCGGGATGATCGTGGTCTCGCCGTCGAGCGACCAGCCGAGCAGCGCCAGGTAGTTGACGAAGGCGTCGGACAGATAACCGGCGTCGCGGTACTCCTCCACCGAGGTGGCGCCGTGGCGCTTGGAGAGCTTCTTACCGTCGGCGCCCAGGATCATGGAGATGTGGGCGAACGTGGGCACGGGCGCGCCGAGGGCCTCGTAGACCATGACCTGGCGCGGGGTGTTGGACAGGTGATCGTCGCCGCGGATGACGTGGGTGATCTTCATCATGGCGTCGTCGACGACGGTCGCGAAGTTGTACGTGGGCGTGCCGTCGGAGCGGAAGATAACAAAGTCGTCGAGCTCCTTGGCATCGAAGGTCACCTCGCCGTGGACAGCGTCGTGGATGACGACGTCGCCGCGGTCCTCGGGCACCTTGATGCGCAGGACGTAGGACTCGCCGGCCTCGATGCGGCGACGGGCCTCCTCGGGATCAAGATCGCGGCAGCGACGCTGATAGCCCTGGAAGGGGTCCTTGCGCTCCTGCGCGGCCTTGCGGTCGGCTTCGAGCTGCTCCTTGGTGCAGAAGCAGGGATAGGCCTTGCCCTCGTCCCAAAGCTTCTGGGCAGCCTGCTTGTACAGGTCCAGGCGCTCGGTCTGTGCGTAGGGGCCATAGTCGCCGCCCACCTCGGGACCCTCGTCCCAGTCCAGGCCAAGCCAACGCATGGCGCGCAGAATGATCTGCGTGTTCTCGTCGGTGGAGCGGGTGGGGTCGGTGTCGTCGATGCGCAGGATGAACGTGCCGCCGTTTGAGCGGGCGAAAGCCCAGTTATAGATAGCGGTGCGGGCGCCGCCGATGTGCAGCTTGCCCGTCGGTGAGGGTGCAAAGCGGACGCGAACGTCTGATGCCATGGATATCTCCTCGATTGCAGGATGGATGTCTAACCGCATCAGTATAAAGCAACAAAGCAACCTCCGCACAAAGGGCACCGACCCACTCATTGGGGACAGACTTAAATGACCAGTCATTGGGAACACTCTTCGGAGCTGGCTGAAAAGTGTCCCAAGTGCCGCCTAAGGCTGGTCATTTAAGCCTGTCCCCAATGAGTAGGTGATGATGTCCCCAATGAGTAGGTGCGGAAAGGGTGTGAATGTTTGATTTACGCGATATGATGTGCCCTTGCATATAGAGCTCGGCGGAATGGTAACGGTCGCCGGGACACGTTTTGAAAGGACAATCATGTCAGAAGAACTTCGTTCCATCCCACCCCAACACGGGTCCTTTGTATTTACGTCGGAGTCGGTGACCGAAGGTCATCCCGATAAGATCGCTGACCAGATCAGCGACGCCGTCCTCGACGCAATCCTCGCTAAAGAAATAGAGCTTCAGGAGCAGGGCTACATTGCACCCAACGGCGTGCCCGCCAACGTTGAGAACGTCCGCTGCGCCTGCGAGACCCTCGTGACCACCGGCACCGTCATCGTTGCCGGCGAGATCCGCACCCAGGCCTACGTCGATGTGCAAGAAATTGCCCGTGGCGTTATCCGTCGCATTGGCTACAACCGCGCAAAGTTCGGTTTTGACTGCGATACCTGCGGCGTTATGAGCCTCATCCACGAGCAGTCTCCCGATATCGCCCAGGGCGTCGACGAGTCCTTCGAAACCCAGACCGGCGCCACCACCGACCCGATCGACCTGATCGGCGCCGGCGACCAGGGCATGATGTTTGGATATGCCTCCAACGAGACCAAGACCCTCATGCCCATGCCGCACTACCTGGCGAGCCGCCTGGCCGAGCGCCTGGCCGCCGTGCGCCACGACGGCACCCTGTCCTACCTGCGCCCCGACGGCAAGACCCAGGTCACGGTGCGCTACGAGGACGGCAAGCCCGTTGAGGTCACGACCATCGTCATCTCCACGCAGCACGCCGCCGAGATCGAGGACATGGGCACGATCAAGGACGACCTCATCGAGCACGTCATCACCCCCGTCATGGCTGCCGAGAACATGCCGTGGGACAACGCCGACATCTATGTGAACCCCACCGGTCGCTTTGTCGTGGGCGGCCCCATGGGCGACACGGGCCTCACCGGCCGTAAGATCATCGTCGACACCTACGGCGGTTACGGCCGTCACGGCGGCGGTGCCTTTAGCGGCAAAGACTGCACCAAGGTCGACCGCTCCGCCGCATATGCCGCGCGCTGGGTCGCCAAGAACGTGGTGGCCGCTGGCCTGGCCGACCGCTGCGAGGTCGAGCTGGCCTACGCCATCGGCGTGTCCAAGCCGCTGTCTATCATGGTCGACACCTTCGGTACCGCGCATGTTGCCGAGGACAAGATCGTCGAGGCCGTGGAGAAGACCTTCGACCTGCGCCCGGGCGCCATCATCCGCGACCTGGACCTGCGTCGCCCCATCTACGAGAAGACAGCAGCCTACGGTCACTTTGGCCGCGAAGACGCCGACTTCACCTGGGAGAAGACCGATCGAGTCGAAGAACTCAAAGCAGCCTGCGGCCTGTAATTAGAAACCACCAAGGTCGCAGCACACACAAGCTTTCAAAAGAAGTACCGCCCCCAAGCGGTACTTCTTTTTTTACTCCGGTGGTGAAGATTTTTCGATATGAGCCTACGCTGCTTCACCAGTCAATGATTTTTGCAGCATGCGCGCTTCTACCATGTATCCTTAGTCCCGAGGGGCGGGGCATAAGGTCGATCGCGAGTTCCGCACGAGCCGGAGAGCACTTAATGTGCTCTCCGCGCGAGCAGGACTGTCCGAGCAGGCGACCTTATGCCCCGCCCCTCGGGACGACAAGACAAGGCAAAGGAGCAGCCATGGCAGGCAAGCCACAAACACTAGCTACGACCTCGGCATTCGAGATCTTGGGGCCCATCATGGTCGGCCCCAGCTCGTCGCACACCGCCGGCGCCCTGCGTTGCGCACAGGTGGCCGCCAGCCTGCTCGAGGGCCGCATCACCAAGGTTACCTTTGGCCTGTGGAACTCTTTCGCCCACACCTACCGCGGCCACGGCACCGACCGCGCGCTCGTCGCGGGCATCCTGGGCCTCGACACCGATGACGAGAACATCAAACAGGCCTTCGACCTCGCGCGCGAGCAGGGCCTCGATTATCACTTTGACATCAAGGGCGACGACGCCTCCCTCCACCCCAACACCGTCGATATCGAGATGGTCGACGACACGGGCGCTACGGCGCAGGTCCGCGGTGAGAGCCTGGGCGGTGGCAAGATGCGCATCAGCCGCATCAACGGCGTCGGCGTCGACATCTCGGGCATGTATTCCACGCTCTTCGTGGCGCATCAGGACGTCCCCGGCGTACTCGCCGCACTCACGAATCTGCTCGCCTACGCGCACGTGAATATCGCCTTCTGCCGTACCTACCGCACCGAGGTGGGCGGCCAGGCCTACTCCGTCTTTGAGACCGACGGCGCACCCGATGACACCGTCATCCCCATGGTGCGCAAACTCGACAACGTCGGCTACGCCACCTTTATTGAGCTCCCCGGCTCGGCGTCATCGCTCTCCCCCGGCGTCTCGGCCAAGGAGGTCTTCGACGACGGCGAGCAACTGCTCGACGCGTGCGAGGAGCTGGGACTCAGCATCGGCGCCGTCATGGCCGTGCGCGAGGGGCGCCTTACCGGCGAGGCGCACGCCGTCGCCGCCATGCGCCGCGTGCTCGACGTCATGCGCGAGGAGACCACGGCCCCCATCGCCAATCCGCAGCGCTCGCTCGGCGGGCTTATCGGCGGCGAGGCTAAGCTCGTCGATGCCACCGGCCGCAACGACCTTAGCTCCAGTTTAATGGGCGCCGTACAGACCGAAGCCGTGGCACGTGCCATGGCCGTACTTGAGCGCTCCGCCACTATGGGCGTGATCGTCGCGGCCCCCACGGCAGGCTCCGCGGGCGTCGTGCCCGGCTGCGTGCTGGCCCTGGCCGACCACCTGCAACTCAATGACGAGCAGGTCATGGACGCCCTCTACTGTGCCGCCGCCATCGGCCTCAACCTCACCACGAGCGCCTGCGTCGCCGGCGCCGAGGGCGGCTGCCAGGCCGAGGTGGGAAGCGCCGCCGCCATGGCTGCCGCCGCGCTGGTGCAGATGCTCGGCGGCACCCCCGAACAGGCACTCGACGCCAGCTCCATCGCGCTGAGCAATCTGCTAGGCCTCGTTTGCGACCCCGTGGGCGGACTGGTCGAGGTGCCGTGCCAAAACCGCAATGCCATCGGCGTGGCCGCGGCCTTCAGCTCGGCCCAGCTCGCGCTCGCCGGCATCAAAAGCCTGGTGCCGTTTGACCAGATGGCGCATGTGATGCTGTCGGTGGGCCATGCCCTGCCGGCAACCCTGCGCGAGACGGCCAAGGGTGGCATCGCTCAAGCCCCGGCCGCGCTTTCTGCCTGCGCCAAATGCGGCATATGCGGATAGGCAGACTTCTCCAAACTGATACTGTTTCCGAACCACAAACAACAGGCTAATCGCTATAATGCAAGCCCAGTTAAAACACGATGAGCCGCAAGGCGAAACTCGAAGGAAATATATACGATGTCGCAAATCGACCGCAGTAACATGATTCCCGATCCGCAACAGCCCAGTAGGCATACGGGCGGCGTCCAATCGCCGCGCCCCATCGCGCCGGCTCACAGCCAACAACACGGCCCGGCCAATGCCTCACAGCGCCCGAATCAGCGTCAATACCAGCAGCATCAACAATATCAGCAGCGTCCCGCACATGGTGCCGCCCCCAAGCAGGGCCCTTCGCACGCTCGCACGGCAAACAATCGCGGGCCCGCGGACAAGCGAACCAACAAAAGCAGCAAGTCGGGCGGAAAGACGGCCCTCTTTGTCGTGCTCGGCCTCGTCGCGATCGTCTACATCGTAGGCGTCGTGGCGTTCTCGCAGGTCGCATACCCCAACACTACCATCGCCGGCGTCGACATATCGCTCTCTAACGCATCTTCGGCAGCCACCAAGGTCAACTCGGCATGGAAGCACTACAAGCTCACCGTGTCGGGCGATGACTTTAGCTGGACCTACCAGCCCGAGTCCGACGAGCCCATCGTCGATGGCGAGGAAGCCGCCCACGAGATTATCAGCAAAAACGAGCCGCTGCTG
>CABSKX010000033.1 GCA_902478365.1 uncultured Collinsella sp.
CCTTAGCGGAGACCTTGACGATGCCGTTGGCATCGATGTCGAAGGTGACCTCAATCTGCGGCACGCCGCGGCGGGCAGCCGGGATACCGGTCAGCTGGAACTTACCGAGCGACTTGTTGTCGCGGGCAAGCTCGCGCTCGCCCTGGAGCACGTTGATCTCGACGCTGGTCTGGTTGTCGGCAGCGGTGGAGTAGACCTCGGTCTTGGAGGTCGGGATCGTGGTGTTGCGGTCGATCATCTTGGTCATGATGCCGCCCATGGTCTCGACACCCAGCGACAGCGGGGTAACGTCGAGCAGCAGGATGCCCTCGACGTCGCCGGTGAGCACGCCGCCCTGGACGGCAGCGCCGTCGGCAACGACCTCGTCGGGGTTCACGGACATGTTGGGCTGCTTGCCGGTCATGGTCTTGACGAGCTCCTGGACGGCGGGCATACGGGTGGAGCCGCCGACGAGGATGACCTCGGTCAGATCGGAGAGCTTAAGCTTGGCGTCGCGCAGGGCATTGGTGACAGGCTGCTTGCAGCGCTCGAGCAAGTCGCGGGTGATCTTCTCGAACTCGGCGCGGGTCAGCGTGTAGTTGAGGTGCAGCGGGCCGGACTGGTTCATGGTAATGAACGGCAGGTTGATGGTGGACTGCTGGGCTGCGGAGAGCTCCTTCTTAGCGTTCTCGGCGGCCTCCTTCAGACGCTGCAGGGCCATGGGGTCCTGACGCAGGTCGACACCGTTCTCCTGCTGGAACTTGTCGGCCATCCAGTCGATGACGCGCTGATCCCAGTCGTCGCCGCCCAGGTGGTTGTCGCCCGAAGTGGACAGAACCTCAAACACGCCGTCGGCGAGGTCGAGGATGGAGACGTCGAAGGTGCCGCCACCCAGGTCGAAGACCAGGATGCGCTGGTCGGTACCCTGCTTGTCCAGACCATAGGCAAGAGCGGCAGCGGTCGGCTCGTTGACGATACGCTTGACGTTGAGGCCGGCGATCTTACCGGCGTCCTTGGTGGCCTGACGCTGGGCGTCGTTGAAGTAGGCCGGAACGGTGATGACGGCGTCGGTGACGGTCTCGCCCAGATACTTCTCGGCGTCGGCCTTCATCTTTGCGAGCGTCATGGCGCTCACCTGCTCGGCGGTGTAATCCTTGCCCTCGATGTCGACGACGGCACGGCCACCCTGGCCCTCCTTGACCTCATACGGCACGGTCTTGATCTCGGAGGTGCACTCGGAGTACTTGCGGCCCATGAAGCGCTTGATGGAGAACACGGTGTTCTTGGGGTTGGTGACAGCCTGGTTCTTAGCGGCCTTACCCACGACGCGGTCGCCGTCGGCACGGAAGCCCACGACGGACGGGGTGGTGCGGTCGCCCTCGGCGTTCACAATAATGGTCGGAGAACCGCCCTCGAGGACGGCCATAGCGGAGTTAGTAGTACCAAGGTCGATACCAAGAATCTTACTCATTAGAAATTCCCTCTCTCTTTTGCGTTCGCGCCGCCTCGACGGTCTGTCGCGCGGCGCTTCGGCTTGTCTTTCAGGATGTAGTGTATCCCCTTATGGGCCGGAATATACAAAATCTAAGTCAATTCATATAAGATTTCTTATTGCCGAGAGTTTAGGTTCTCAAATGCGCAGGTAGATGCGCTGATGGAGTTCTCGGCAAGTCTATCGAGATCTATGTAGAGATGGCTGAGATTTGGGCCCGAGGCCGCATGGGGTGGCTTGAAGCGACCCCGAGGAAAGCGCATCCCGTTTTGAGCGTGAATTCCGGGCTGCAGTTTCCGCAACCAAGGCCCTCGGGAAAATAGATCCCAGTCTGAGTGTGGATTCTGGGTCGCAGTTTCCGCCAGAGGGCTCAACCGGAAAGCGCGACCCATTTTGGACGTCAATTCTGGGACACGCTTTCCAAAAGTTCGCTCAATCGCTCATTATTACGAGTCACCTTTAGCTAACATTTGCGCAGCTCAACGGCCCCACCTGCGTGTTTTTTAGTAAACCTTGGCATACTCGGCGAACGGTATGAAGATGCCGGCCAGAGGGTATTGCAAACGGTCGCTCCCGTGGTATGTTTTTGCCCGAATCAAACCGGCGCGCATCGTCTGTAGCGTCGGTCAACAGAGAGGAAACTACCATGGCTCATCCCGTAATTGATGCCGACGAGTGCATCGCTTGTGGCGTTTGCGTCGACTCCTGCCCCGCTGGCGTTCTGGAGCTCCAGGACGTCGCTACCGTCGCTGACGAGGATTCCTGCGTCGCCTGTGGCGCTTGCCAGGACGCTTGCCCCGCCGGCGCGATCACCGAGATCGTCGAGGAGTAACAACTCCCCCACTTGCACACTCACAAGTACACCGTGCACAAAAAGGAGGCCCCCGCATCGCCGCGGAGGCCTCTTTTTTTCGTGCGGATAACCAATTTGGCACCGTCGCAGGTTGAGCTCACGTCAGCGAAAACGTCCCTAAGCGAGCAAGGTGACGTGAAAGAGGAGGGAAGCGTACTTTTGTACGCGACCGACGATTGAACGTCAGATTGCCGCTTAGGGGCGTTTGCAGCGTCAGCTACGATAGGTCGTCTTCGTAGGGCATTAGGTCCGCCAAGTAGCCTTTCTCCTTGAGCATGGTCTCGATCTCGTCGAGGGTTTGCTCGTCCTCTGCCGCAATGCGATGGAAGTGATAGCCGCTCGTCACCGTTAGTAGTGGAAAGCTCTTGCCGCTCTCGATATCGTGCAGATAGCGCTCAACATCGCGACGGTTGCGAATGTCCAGATCGGCTGTGATCTTGCCATACACGCGGTGGTTGACGATTACATTGAGCACGGCACCGCCCACGTCGACGATACTCGTGAGCTCATCACCTGCCTGCTCCACGCTGTGGCGAACCTTGACCAAGCGCGTGGGCACGGCGGGGCTGCTGGGGGCCTCCTGCAGCACATAACCACGGTTGGTCGCCACGATATCGTGCCCATCGGCGCGCAGCAGGGCGATGTCTTGCACGACAATCTGGCGGCTCACACCCACCTCGCGAGCAAGCACGCTGCCCGAAACGGGCTCCGTGGCCCCCTCGAGCACGCCCATGATGGCACGGCGACGCTCGCGGGCGTCCATTATTTACCGTCCAGCAGACGCAGGTGCTTAAGCGAGAGGTCGAGGATCGGCGCAGAGTGCGTCAACGCCCCCGAGCTAATAAAGTCAACGCCCAGGTCGGCGAGCGCTCGGATATTGCTGGCATCCACGTTGCCCGAGCACTCGGTCTTGGCGCGGCCGGCGATAAGCTCGATTGCGGCAGCCATGTCGTCGTGGGTCATGTTGTCGAACATGATGATATCGGCACCGGCCTCCACGGCCTCGCGTACCATGTCCAAGTTCTCGCACTCGATCTCGACCGTCGTGGTAAACGATGCGTGGGCACGTGCCATCTCGATCGCACGCGTCACACCACCGGCGGCGTCGATATGGTTGTCCTTAAGCATGACGGCTGTCGACAGGTTGTAGCGGTGGTTGCTGCCGCCACCGATCTCGACCGCGGCCTTCTCGAAGACGCGCATGCCCGGCGTGGTCTTGCGTGTGTCAACAAGCACGGTCTTGGTACCCTCGAGCGCCGCTGCCATGTTGTGCGTGTAGGTAGCGATACCGCTCATACGCTGTAGATAGTTGAGCGCCACGCGCTCGCCCGAAAGCAGCACGCGCGCGTCGCCGCGCACCTGGCCCACGTGGTCGCCGGCGTGCACCTCGTCACCGTCGGCAACATCAAACAGCACCGAGCTCTGCGAATCCAGCAGCTCAAAGGTGCGAGCGAACACGTCCAGGCCCGCGATGATGCCGTCGGCCTTGGCGATGAGCTCCACCGTGGCGGGACGCGCCGTGGGGCACACGCTCGCCGTGCTCACGTCCTCAAACGTAATGTCCTCGCGCAGGGCCTGCAGAATCAGATCATCGACGACGAGTTTCATGGTAATGGGATTCATGGTCTACTCCTCCACGGCCTGCGTGCCGGCGGCACGGGCCAGATCATCGATTGCAAGGATATCGGAACTCAGGGCGCGATGGCGTCCATCGAGCGCGGGCTCGCCCGCCTGCTCCACGGCAAGCGACTCGCCGGTACGCATACGCCAAGCAGCGCGGCGACCCCAGACTAGGGACTCGAGCAGGCTGTTAGAAGCTAGGCGGTTCTTGCCGTGAACGCCGTTGCAGGCCGTCTCGCCCGCGGCGTAGAGCTCGGGCATCGAGGTGCGGCCGTCCTTGTCGACCCACACGCCGCCCATAAAGTAGTGCTGCGTGGGTGTGACGGGAATGGGCTCGTCCAAGATGTCGCGGCCGTCCTCCAGGCAGCGCGCGCGGATGTTGGTAAAGTGCCCGGTCACCACATCGCGCTCGACGGGGGCAAAGCTCAGCCATTCGTGCTCGGTGCCGTCCTGCTTCATCTGCTCGCGGATGGCGGCGGCGACCACGTCGCGCGGCTGCAACTCGTCGGTAAAACGCTCGCCAGCGGCATTGAGCAGAATCGCGCCCTCGCCGCGGCAGCTCTCGCTGATCAGGAAGGTGCGGCCCGGCTGCGGCGAGAACAGTCCCGTGGGGTGAATCTGCACATAGTCCAGATGCTCCATCGTAATGCCGTGCTCCTGCGCGATGTAGCAGGCGTCGCCGGTGAGCTGCGGGTAGTTGGTGGAGTGATCGTACACGCCACCGATACCACCCGTCGCCCACAGCGTATGGCGAGCATGAATCTCAAACGGCCCGCCGGTATGCACGCCCTCGGCGGCATTTGCGAGCTCGTCGGCGGGACGGACCGAATCGCCCTCGTCCACGGCAACAGCGACGACACCAGTGCACACCGTGGCCCCATCGCGCTCGGCCGTGAGGATGTCAGTCATGGCCACGTGCTCAAGAATCTGCACGTTGTCCAGCTTGCGGACGGCCTGGAGCAGCTTGGTCGTGATCTCCTTGCCCGTAATGTCGGCATGGAAGGCGATGCGCGGGCGGCTGTGCGCGCCCTCGCGGGTAAAGTCGAGGCCGCCATCGGCCTTGCGCTCAAAGTCCACGCCCATCGCCAGCAGGTCGTTGATGACCGAGCGGCTCGAGCGGATCATAATGTCTACGCTCTCGCGGCGGTTCTCGTAGTGGCCGGCGTGCATGGTGTCCCCAAAGAAGGCATCGTAGTCCGAGCCCTCGGGCAGCACGCAGATGCCGCCCTGCGCGAGCATCGAATCGCACTCGTCGACCGCACCCTTGGAGAGCATGATCACGCGCGTGCTCGTCGGCAGATTGAGAGCCGCATACAGGCCCGCCACGCCGCAGCCGGCAATGACGACATCGCACTCCATGTCGGGGTATTGCTTAGTTTCCACAGGAATCCTCTCCCTTGTAATGTGGCATAAGGGATGGTCCCTCATGTCACATTGGCTTAGCGCGCCGCGTACTCGAGCATGCGGTCGAGCGTGAGCTTGGCCTGATCGGCGGCCTCGTCCGACACGCCAATCTGCACCTCGCCCTCGCCCGTCTCCAGGCAGTGCACGAGCTTTTCGAGCGTGATGAGATCCATGTTGACGCAGGTGGGCTGCACCGCAGGGAAGTAGAACTTCTTGCCGGTGCCCTGGCAGCGGCGCTCGAGTTCGTAGAGCACGCCGCGGACCGTCACGATGATGAACTCGCTCGCGTCCGACTCCTCGGCATACTTGATGATGCCGGCAGTAGAGCCGATGTAGTCAGCCTCGGCCAGGACGTCGGCCTTGCACTCGGGGTGAGCCAGCACGAGCGCGTCGGGGTGCGCCTCCTGCACGTCGACGATCTGCTCGACGGTGATGATGTGATGACGCGGGCAGTAGCCGTTGTTGAGGATGACGTGCTTTTGGGGCACCTGCTCGGCCACAAAGCGGCCCAGGTTCTGGTCGGGAATGAACAAGATGTGCTGCTGCGGCAGCTCGGAGACGATCTTGACGGCGTTAGAGCTGGTAACGCACACATCACTCCAGCTCTTGATCTCGACCGTGGAGTTGACGTAGCACACCACGGCTAGGTCGTCGCCATACTCGGCGCGCGCCGCGTCGACCGTCTCGCGCTTGACCATGTGCGCCATGGGACAGTCCGCGCCCGGCTCGGGCAGCAGCACGGTCTTGGTGGGATTGAGCAGCTTGGCGCTCTCGCCCATAAACTCTACGCCGCACAGCACGATCGTCTGCTGCGGCAGGCTCTTGGCGAGTTTTGCCAGGTAGAAGCTGTCGCCGACGTAATCGGCAACGGCTTGGACCTCGGGCGCCACATAATAGTGCGCCAGGATCACTGCGTCACGTTGGGTTTTTAGCTGATGAATGGCCTCGACGAGCTCTGCGGGCACCAGTGCCGCGCGCTCCGTTGCCGTCGTTGCCGATGCCAGGCCGGCCGCGATATCGCGTGCAAGCTCCGATGCATCCATGTTCGCGCTCTGTGCCATCAAGGCCCCTCTCTTTCGGCGAATCTTGGGGCTTTAGTATGACACCTGGCTTTACAGCTGACAAGACAGCTGTAAAGCCAGGTGTAAAGTTGGAATAAAGATTCAATCTTGGGGCGGGTCCATTTTCGAACTGGCAAGCTGAGGATAGTTGAAAATGGACCCGCCCCATGATTCGAGCAGCCGTTTTGTCCTGGACCAAGGGGCAGTGGTCATAGAAGCGGGCCCGAATCGCTCGATCCGGGCCCGCTGGGGACTGGCGCGCGGTTAAGCGCGACGTTTCATGGCCCAAGCCAGCAGCAGAGCCGCCATGCCAGCAGCGAGCACGGCACCAGCCATGGCGTACTCGCTGTCGCCGGACTCAGGCAACGTCTCCTTGCCAGCCTTCTTCTTAGGCTTGAAAGTCGTAGTCGTGGTCGTCGTGGCGGTCTGACCAGGAGCGGGCTTGGCAGCCTCGGCAACGGTAAAGGTCGTCTCGGCCGTGCCCGTGGTCGAAACCACACTCAGCATGTGCTCGCCCACGCCGAGCGTATTCAGGAAGCTCGCCTTGAGCGTCACGATCGTAGAGCCCTCGGTGAGCACGTAGTTCTCGGCGGCGACTTCCTTATCGTCAACCAGCACCTTCTGGAAGTACTTGAGCGGCGCGCTAGAGCGGAAGTTCAGGTCCTTGGCGGCCTCGACCACCATCGTCTGACCCTTGCCGTCGGTGATCTCGGGTGCCAGAATCGCGATTTCCTCGGACTTGCCCTTCTCACCGCAAACAGTGCACTCCTGGTGCTTCTCGCCCTTGGCCTCAACGGTCGCCGGCTTGTCGATGACCCACTCAAAGGTATGCTCGGCCTTGTCGAGAACTTCGCCGCAGCGGCAGACATGCCAGTGGTTCTTGGCGTCGTGTGCCCAGCCGGAGCCGTCGGGCTCGTGCTTGAGGATACCCTCGACCGTCACATTCACGTCGCCCTCGACATCCTTGAGCTCATAGGTGCCCTTGGCGGAAAGCTTAACGGACGTGCCGTTGACCTTGACGGCGTAGTCCTTACCCGCAAAATACGCGCTGTCGATGCTCATGGTGAGCGTTGCAGTCCCGTGCCAATCGAGCTCGGCTGCCGTCGAGCTGAGCGCGTAGCCCACCTGATTGCTCGGCAGCGTCACGACCAGCTTGGGGCCGGCCGCCACGGTAACCTCGGTGGCGGAAGAGGCGTCGTAGTTAGTCTTGGCCTGGTAGCGCACCTCATACGTGCCGGCGGCAAGACCCGTAAGCTCGGCCGTGCCCTCGCCCACCGCCTGATACTCGGCGGCACCCTTGGCGCGCCACTCCATCGTCGCGTCGACGCCCGTGACCTTGCCGTCACGCTTGCCGCTCACGGTCTCGGCCGCAGCCTGGACCACCGGCGCACCCTGCGCGGCGTTCGTGATAGAGAAGTCGCACGTAAGACCCTCAGTCGGAAGCGCGTAGTTGCCCGCGGCCTTGCCCGTCAGTGCGGTGAGGTTCGCCTGGTACGAATCGCCGGCCTCGACCTGGGAGCCCTCGACGGTCGCACCAAGGTCATCCTTGCCGATGACGTTGCCGAGCGTCGCCTCGGGGCAGTGCTCCTTACCGTCGTAAACAAACTCGCTGGTACCCCACTTCACAGTGAGCACGCGCTGGTTGATGGTGAACACGCCGTCAACAAACGTGATGTTGTAGTTGGGGTTAGCGTCCTTGGCCTGCGTCAGGTGCAGAGCATAGCCGCCGTCGCGCACGTTGTCGTCATCTTCGCGCTCGATCTCGATGCCATCAAGGCTCTCGCCCTCGACAAGCTCGCCAGATGCGATCGCCCACGTAAACACGGGGTCGGCCTCGCCGTACGTCTTGGAGGAGGTATCGGCTGCGACCGTGATCGCGCGCGGCTTGACCTCGAGCGTGACCTCACCCTCGGCGGTCGCACCGTCAATCGTCACCTGGTAAGCAACGGTCAACGTGCCGACGTCCTTGATCTTGGGAGCCTCGGGGGACCAGTTCTTGCCGTCGGTGCTGTACTTGGCCGTCGCGCCCTCGGGCAAGCTCGTCGCGTCGACCGTGTGATACGCACCGTTGTACTCGCCGGAGTAGCCAACGATGGCGGCAGCCGGAATCTCGACCGCAGGCAACGCGTGTCCACAGACCGTGCACTGCTGATGCTTAGAGCCCACCTCAGTTGCCGTGGGTGCCTTGTCGACGACCCACTCAAAGGTGTGCGCACTCTCGTCGATCTTGTCTCCACAGGCGCACTTATGCCAATGCGTGCTGTCGTCGGAGAGCCACTCATCGTTCACGGCCTCGTGCTTGCGCACGCCCTCGACGGTGACGACGAGGTCGCTCTCGGCGTTCTGAACGGTGAACTCACCACGCGCATCGGGCGTCACAACGGCATTGTTGACCTTGACGGCGTAAGAGTCGTTGTCAGCAAAGTAGCCGCTCTCGATGCCGACCGTGAGGGTGGTTGAACCGTGCCAGTCAAGCTCGTCCGGGCTCGCCGTGATCGTATAGCCGACCTGCTTGGCAGGCAGCGTCACGACGAGCTTGCCGCCGACATTAACGGTAACCTCGGTGGCGGAGGAGGCATCATGGTCGCTATCGGCGCGGTAGCGCACCTCGTACGTGCCGACAGCGCAACCCGCAATCTCAGTCACGCCTTCGGGCACGCCCCGATACTCGCCAGAGTCCTTGGCGCGCCACTCCATCATAGCGTCGACGCCCGTGATCTTACCGTCGGACTTGCCACTCACAGTCTCGGCCGTGGCCTGGACCTTCGGCGCGCCCTGGGGCGCCTTCTTGATGGAGAACTCGCACGTCAGGCCTTCGGCGGGAAGCTTGTAGTTACCCGCGTCGTCGCCCGTCAGCTCGGTGATTTTCGCCGTGTAGGTGCCAGCCTTGACTTTGGCGCCGTCAACACACGCGGAGAGATCGTCATCGCCGACAATGTTGTGGAGCTTCGCTTGGGGACAGTGCTCCTCGCCGTCGTAGGTGAACTCAATAGTGGTGTCCCACGTTACGGTGAGCTCGCGTTTGCTGATTGTAAAGGTGCCATCCTTGAACGTGATCTTGTAGTTGGAGTTGGCGCCCTCAGGCTGCGTCAGGCGCAGAGCATAACCTCCGTCGCGTACACTGTCGTCATCATCGCGCTCAATCTCAATACCCTGAAGGCTCTCACCCTCGACGAGCTCGCCAGAAGTGACGTCATACGTAAACTTGGGATCGTCCTCACCATAGGTCTTGGAGGCGTCCTGCGCCGCGACCGTTATCGCACGCGGTTTGACCTCAAGCGTCACCTTGCCGTCGGCCGCCGCGCCGTCGATCGTGACGCGATAGTCGACCGTCACACTGCCGGAATCCTTGATGCTGGGCGCAACGCTCGTCCAGCCGCCGTCAGCAACCTTGTACTCAACGACGGCGCCCTCGGGCAGGGCCGAGGCATCAACAGAGTGGTCCTTGCCGTCATATTTGCCCGAATAGCCCTTGATGCCCAGGGCCGGGACCTCTACCGTGCCCGACTCATGGCCGCACACGGAGCACTTCCCGTGCTTGGAGCCGGTCTCAGTAACCGTCGGCTGTTTGTCGATGGTCCATTCATACGCATGCTCGGCGTACATCTTAATTGTGATGGTCTCTTTATTGCCGGCAGTGTCCGTAGCCACGATTGCATGCTCAGTACCGGCATCGCCTTCAGCGGCCTTAACCGTGTACTTTCCGTCCTTGCCAGCCTCGAGTTCCTTGCCGTTATCGGTAACCGTCACCGTCTCGTCGCGGTCATCGAACACGTCAAACGAAACGCTCTCACAGTAGGCCTTATCTAGCCACAGGTCATAAATGGTGGGGGCGTAAGTGTCCACGTAGGTATAACGTTCTTCATCCCATTTGCCGCTGCAAACCCTGCAGACCTTTTGACGAACGCCATCGGCCTCGGGCGTGGCAGGCGTAACGATCTCGTATTTCCACCTGCAGGGCTGGCGCTCCTGAGTCTTCTTGCAATACTTGCAGACCTTAACGTGGCCACCTTCGCCATTCGGCTTCCAAGCTGCATTGTCGGCAACAGCATGGGGTCCCGGCTCGATCTTGACCTCGGCATCGGCAGACGCATTGTGGTTGCTATCCTCGGCAAAGCGGACGTAATACGTTCCCGACTTCGCAAGACCGGTCAGCTTATCGTCAGACGTTATCTTCTGGTAATCCCCACTCGACCCGCGACGATATTCCATCGCCTTGGTCACGCCCGAGATGGAACCGTCCCTGCTGCTGCACGTAGTCCAATTATTGCCCACGAGCCCAGCCGGCGCGTCCTGATCGGCCTTGGAAATCTTCACAGTCGCGCTGCCCGTGACGGTCAGGTAGTCAGAAGCCGTCACACGATAGGATGTCGTGTACTCGGCCGCATTGCGATAGGTCGGCTTTTTCGTCGTCCAATCGCCACCCTCTTCGCAGTACTCGATCTTCATATCCGCCGGCTGGGGGTCATTCTTGACGTTGACCGTAATGCCGTGCTCTTTGCCGTCATAGGCACCCTCAAAGCCAGTGACCTCAAGGTCAAAGCGCGAAACATCAACGATCTCCCACTTGAGCGTCAGAACACTTGTGGTGCCGCCATCGGTCGTGAAGTTGCCCTTACCGATGACAATGCACTCGTATTGCCCTGGCTCGGTCTGCTTCAGTCCGGATTCACTTCGAGCGCTGAGCTCGTAATCCTTGCCCTCAACGAGATCGACCCACTCACCGGCACCGTTTTTGAACTTTGCACTTTCGACGACAGGCTGATGCTCCTTGCCGTCATAGGCATACTTGCCCGCGCCCTTGCCGCCGTCTTTAAGGGTGAACTGGTAGGATTGACCCCTAACCAGGCGACGCGGCGAAATCTCAAAGGCCTTCTTGCCCTCGAGCGTCTGACCAGAGGCAGTCTTAAAGCTCGTGACGACATAGTAGTAGCCGGCGTCCGTCGGGGCGCCCTTGAGCTTGGTACCGTTTTTATATGCCTCGGCGTCCGCCTGGGACTTGCACTGATACCACGTGAATTCATCGCTGGCCGTTACGCCCATCTGCTCCAGATTCCACGCGCCGTCCTTATTCAAAGCAATCTTGACCGGGCAACCGTCATAGACAAGTTCGGTGCTCTGAGAGCTCGTTGCCTTGGACATGGAAAGCTTATACGTGGCCGTCAGGTACTTTTTGGGCTCGCCGTTCTCGTCCTTGCCATATTCGCACTCGCTGTTGCGGAACGGACCCACGCACGATGCACGAACGCCCAAACCGTCAGCTTCAACGTTCCACTTGTGCTGGTGGATGGTCTCGCGGAAGATGAGGTCACCGTTGAGGTTCACGACCTCGTACTTGTCGGAGTTGTCATCGTTCTTGGACGAGCCGTCTGGCACAACGCCTTCGACCTTGTTGGATTCGCAGGTGCCAAGGACGCGCGACTTTACGCCATTACTGTCCGCAGTCTCCTCAATCGAGATCCAGACATTGTCTCCAAAGCCTCCGCGTACGGAGAAGTCAGACGCGATATTCAGCGCCGGGACGTTGGCATCGACACTCTTTTTCTTCGGGACATACAGGCTCTTGGCGGTTCCCGTAGCTTTATCAGCTTCAGTGTACTTGTCGCCATAATTAGTATCGTGGCGTGGCTGTTCTTCCAGTAGCTCGCGATTTCCGGCGATCCGTTGAGGGTAAGAGTTCCGGCGGCGTATACCACGCACGTATTGCCGCGTGCGCCATAGCGTTCAATCGTGCCACCGTTTATGTTGCAGCGAGCGCTTCGTGCAACATTAAGGGCATCGACTGTCAAAGTGTTGTCAGGCGAACTCGAGCGCGTGCTGTGGAAGTTGCTCATCGTGCAGTCGTTAAGGTTAACCGTAGCGTTGGTGACGCCCATCACGCCGGCGACGGCATAGGTATTAAGAATAGAGGAGTTAGCAAAATAACGAGACGCTTCGACCGACTCATAGCTATTGTTCGTCTGCCTGACGCCCAGCTTCTCCCCATTGCTGCCACTGAAGCTGCAATTGTTGAACGTCGCCGTCATTTTTGCGACAGCGCTTCCGTCTTTGGGCATCTTGAAGCTGCTGTTGCCATCAACGGAAACAGCGCCATTAAAGTCTCCGGACGTATCGTAGAACACACAATCGGTAAAAGTCGCTGCGAAGGGCTTGGTGTTGCCGCCAGTCGTATCCCGGCCCTCACGGAAGAGATGCACGGGGACGGCATACTCTTGAGCATTGCCCGCCACTGCACCCGATTTGCCAACATAGCCTTGGACCTTCAGTTTTTCGAACTTGGCAGTCAACTCGCCCTCGGTGCTACCCAAGGAAATCGCAGGTACCTTTTGCTCGTACTTGCTGCCATACGAGAGAATGAAGTTCTGCGAGCCGTCGCCAACCCCCAGGCCAACCGAGATGTCGCCCGATGCCTTTTTGTAGCCACCGCTGTAATAGCGGTCGGTCAAAAAGCCGCTTACGGACTCAAATTGCTTTTGGTTTCTATGAAAGCTGACGCACGGATTGTTGACACCGATGAACTCGATATTGCTACCCTGTTTGATGTTGAACAGCCATCGAGTTTGCTCAACCCGCCAGTTAGTCTTATCGTTCACGTAGACCGTACCATCGATGTAGATCCTCACAGGATTAATCCGAGACGCATCCGGCGCGTCGATGGTGTAACCCGAAGATGGCGTGACCTCACCCTCAGCCGTCTTAAGTACGTAACTGCCCGGCTCGGTGATTTGGACGGGTTCGTTGTTGGCCTGCTTAAGCGACAGCACCTCCGCCCTCACCCCGTCGGGCATAACCTGCGTCTCGGCGTTTGCCACGGCCGGCGTCGCCACGAGCGCGCATGCCACGGTTGCGATACCCAGCAGACGCATCAACGCAGCGCGCATCCCCATCTTCTTCTCCTTCATCGTTCAGCTCCCTTACCCCTATGCTTTCGCGATGTCCGATATCGCTTGGCGCGGCCGGCATGGTCCCTCGCCAGCCGCCAGCTCAAATTGACATATATATCCACCTGGTATTGTGCAACCGCATGTTTTGGCACCCTGCCGCTCGGCGCGAGTTGCGTACCGTGGGGCGCAAACGGAACGCACCCCCGCGGGTGGCGCGTGCACGATGTGGCAAAATCGAGGTACTAAGGGGGCCCAATATGCTCAAAATCATCGCCTGCGACGACGACGTCGCCTTTCTAGATAACCTGCACCGCATGATCAACCGCTGGTCGGCCGAGACGGGTACGGCGGTCGATGTTGCACTCGTTACGCGCGTCGAGGACCTGCTGGCACGCCATGCCGCATCGCGCGCCGACATTATCATGCTCGACATGATCATGCCGCTCGTCAACGGCATGGACACCGCCCGCGAGCTGCGCCAATCCGATACCGCCGTGCGCTTGGTGTTTCTGACCTCATCGCCCGAGTTCGCGCTTGAGTCCTACGAGGTCCGCGCCTTCGACTACCTGCTCAAACCCGTGACCTACGAGCGCGTGGCGCAACTGCTCGACGAGCTGTCGAGCCTGCGTCCGGCAACGATCGACGAGCTCGTCATCAAGACGTCCTTTGGCTACCATGCCCTGCGCCTATCCGATATCGAATATGCCGAGGCTCGCAACAAGCACGTGGTCTTCCACCTGCGCGACGGCCGCGATATCGAGGCGCTCGAGCCGTTCCGCAGCATCGAGGACCGACTGGCCCAAAACGCGACCTTCTTTAAGTGCCACCGCAGCTACCAGGTCAATCTGCGCAACATCGACCACTTTAACCGCACGGAAATCGTCATGCGCTCGGGCGCGTGCATACCGCTCGCGCGCAGCTGCAAGCAAGGATTCCAAGACGCCTACTTTGCGGCGCGGTTCGAGGGCGGGAGACGCTGATGCTTTCCTCGGCAGAACTGGTACTTTGGGCAATCCACCATGCGACGACGTTGCTCTTTGGCGTCTTTGCCTCGGCGGCGCTGTGCGGTGTCGAGATCAGCCGCCGCCATTCGCTCGAACTGGTGGGGGTTGGCGCCGTAACCGGCACCGCTTTTGCGATTGCCAACCTCGTCGGTGGTGAGCTGCTTGCCCGACAGGTCTATCCGCTCGTCGTGCATCTGCCGCTTGTCGTCTACCTGTGCGTACGCTATCGCCTGAGTCCGCTGCTCGCCATCCTGGGCGTTACCAGTGCCTACCTGAGCTGCCAGTTTAGCAACTGGATGGGCATCGCCGCATTCGCCGCCACCGATTCGCAAGTCGCGTACTACGTGGCGCGCATCATCACCACGCTCGGCGTCTTTGCCGTCTTGCTGCATTGGGCAAGCGACATTGGCCTCCGCCTAGCGATCAAAAGCCCCACCGAGCTGGAGATTCTGCTCATCCTGCCGCTCGTCTACTACATCTTCGACTACGCCACCAACGTCTATACCACGCTCTTCCACTCGGGCTCGGTGGTAACCGTTGAGTTTTTGGCGTTCGCCCTCTGCGCCTTCTACCTTATGTTTCTTGCCGTCTACCTTCGCGAATACGAGGCAAAGGAAATCGCCGAGCGTGAGCGCTGGATGTTCGCGACCCGCGACAGCGCGGCCATCAAAGAGCTCGAAGCCTGGCGCCAGTCCGGACGCGAGCTCTCGGTTCTCCGTCACGACATGCGCCACTACCTGCGCGGTCTAGCGGCCCTGATCGAAGAGGGTCACACCGATGAGGCGCTCGAGCGCATCGACGCGCTCTGCGAGACCAACGACCGCACCGCCGTGCGCCGCTACTGCGCCAACGAAACGGTCAACATTGCGCTCTCGTCGCTTTCCGCGGACATCAACGCGCACGGCATCACCGCCGACCTGCGCGCCGCCGTGCCCGAAACCGTCCACGTGGGCGATGTCGATCTGTTCAGTGTGGTATCGAACGCCCTGGACAATGCCATCGCCGCGGCGAGCGCCGCCCCCGAAGGCAAGCGGTTTGTCGACCTGGACCTTCGCTACGAAGACGGTCAGCTTCTATTGCTGGTTTCCAACACGTTTGGCCGTGCGCCGCACATGGTCGACGGCATGCCCGTGGCTCAGCACACTGGGCACGGCTTTGGCACCAAGAGCATTATGCTTGCCGTCGAGCGCATGAACGGCAACTGCCAGTTCCGCATTAACGGCGACCGGTTTGAGCTGCGCGCCGTGATGTAGGGGCTGCCACCAGCCTCGCTACAGCGGTGCAGCCGCCGGGGTCAGCTGCTTAATGTAGGCCCACATGCGCTGCTTGGCGGCCTTGTCGGTGAGCGCCGCCTCAAAACCGTCGAGCGCCAGCACGCGGCGCCCCTGCACATGGGCGACCAGGCCGGGCTTGAGCATAGCGGTGTCAAAGTCATCAATTGCCACAAGCATATCGGCATAGGTCTCGCGCATGACATCGGCCGCACTGTTGTCCAGCAGCAGCACCGCCTCGGGGTCCAAGGTCTCCAGCGCCTCGCGGAACAGATCGCACGTCAGGGCCTCGCCCGCCGCGACCGCTCCGTCGCCCGCGCCGGCGACGCTTGCCAGCACGCAAAAATCCTCGGGGGCATATCCGATGGCGCCGAGCGCCTTGCGCAACGCGGCGCCATCCGCGCCAGCAGCCAGCTCGCCGCCCGAGCACTCGGCTTCATCCAAATCGCCTTTGACCAGCACAATCGGCGAGCACGCGTTGCCCGCGATACGCACGCCGCGATCTGCAAGCGACGCGAGCTCCTGCTCGGTCGCCTGAGCGATGGCTTCTTTTTTCTGGCTTTGTGACGTGGGCATGCGCTCTCCAATCGTTTGCGTGCCCACCATTATATAAAAGAGCCGCCCGCGAGTGGTTGCTTTACGAGCCGCTGGGTATAAGCACGGTCGTACTGAGTTTTACGCGGCCGAGCCGCGTCGCATTATGGAGGTCACCATGGCTGACATCAAGCAGATTACCCCCGAGAACTTCGACGCTGTCGTCAACGACAGCCTGCCCGTACTGGTTGATTTTTGGGCCCCGTGGTGCGGCCCCTGCCGCTCGCTCTCGCCCATCGTAGACGAGGTTGCCGACGAGCTGGCCGGCAAGCTGGCTGTGGCCAAGTGCAACGTCGATGACAACCAGGACCTGGCCATGAAGTTTGGCGTCATGAGCATCCCTACGCTGATCGTCTTTAAGAACGGCGAGGAGGTCGACCGCTCGGTCGGCGCCTTACCCAAGGCAAGACTTCAGGCACTGCTGGAGAAACATCTGTAATACGCTTGTTACTTGCCTGCCGTCCATGAGCGGTTTCGCACCGCTCGCCGGAGTGCCAAACGCAAGGCATGCGACCGCGGATAGTATGGTAGACACAAACAGCCCCCAGTGAACGGGTGCGGGTCAGACGGACTCGCGCCCGTTTTCTTATGCGGCGGCGCCCATGGCGGGCGTAGTAGAATCTGAACCACCATATCGCCCCACGCAAAAGGAGATTCCCATGCATGACGTCGGAATGAACATGAGCCAGCTTGCCATGAGCGTCAAGCAGGTCGACGACACCATTGAGCTCGCTCACGAGTGGAGCCATCAGCTGCTGCATGCGACCGAGAACTTTGATATGGAGCGCATTGGCGCCAAGCTCGAGGCCGCCATGTCTGCGCTGCACGAGGCGCACGATGCGCTCGAGGGCTACGAGGAGGCCATCGAGGCAGATCACAACTCCGTCGGCTCTGTGAAACTGGTGTAACGTGGCCGAGCACGAGCACGCGCACGATTACGGTACGGACGACGATGCGAGCTGCCGCTGCAGCGGCTCCAGCTCCGAGCTGGTCCGCTTTTCGGTCACCGCGCCCGACGACCTGCTGCGCCGCTTTGACGAGCAGATCGCGCGCCGCGGTGACGTGGCCAACCGTTCCGAGGCCGTACGCGATCTGATTCGCGCCTCGATCGCCAAGGAGCAGATGCGAACGCCCGACGAGCAGGTCATCGGTTCGCTCACCATGATCTATGACCACCATACCGGCGATCTGACGCGCCGTCTGGACGAGGTGCAGCACGACTACACCGACGAGATTGTCTCGACCATGCACGTGCATCTGGACCACCACAACTGTCTGGAGATTCTGGCGCTCAAGGGTCGCGGCAAACGCGTCTACGAGCTGGCGGACCGGTTGCTGGGACTGCGCGGCGTTAAGCACGGCGAGCTCACCTGCGCCGCCACCAAGCAAAGCCTGGGGCTCTAACAGCACACACTTCAATGAAGGGGAACCGCATGCGGCATGTGCATATTCATGTGACGGGCATCGTGCAGGGCGTTGGCATGCGGCCATTTGTGTATCGCGAGGCTATGGCGCATGGCATTTGCGGCTGGGTGCTCAACGCGGGCGATGGCGTGCACATCGAGGCGCATGCTTCGGTCGAGGCACTCGACGGCTTTGTCGCCGCGCTTTCTGAGCACGCGCCTGCCGCGGCCCGCGTTGAGCATGTCGCTGTTGCAGACCTGGAGCCCGACGCGTGGGATGCCGACGATGAGCAGGCCTTTCGTATCGTAGCGTCGCAGGATCAGACCGTGCACACGACGCTCATCTCCCCCGATATCGCCACCTGTGACGACTGCCTGCGCGAACTGTTCGACCCCGCCGACCGACGCTATCACTACCCCTTTATCAACTGCACCAACTGCGGGCCGCGCTTTACCATCATCCGGTCGCTTCCTTATGACCGAGCGGCCACATCGATGGATTGCTTTCCCATGTGCCCCGAGTGCGCCGCAGAGTATGGCGACCCGCTTGACCGGCGCTTTCATGCGCAGCCCGATGCTTGCTTTGACTGCGGGCCACATATTACGTGGTACGAGGCGGATCGCGGCGTTGCGTCAGCGGGTACCGACGCAACGCCAGCCGTCGGCAGCACACGCGAGGCCAGCGATGCCATTATCGATCGCTGTGTCGAGCTGCTGGCCAGCGGCGGCATCGTCGCCATCAAGGGTCTGGGCGGGTTCCACCTGGCCTGCGATGCCGGCAACGAACAAGCGGTGCGCGAGCTGCGCCGCCGCAAGCGCCGTAGCAATAAGCCGCTTGCCGTTATGGTGCGCGGCCTTGCCGATGCCGAGCGCCTGTGTCATATCGATGGCGCTGAGCGCAACCTGCTCGCCGGTAGCATCCGCCCCATCGTGCTGCTGCGCCGGCGTGCTGTTGGCGAGAGAGATTTCCCCGACGCCCTCGTGCTCGCGCCATCCGTCGCGCACGACCTTCCCGAGCTCGGCGTCATGCTCCCCTATACACCGCTTCAGCATCTGCTGCTTGCAGCTGCCGCGTCGCATGACATGCACGCGCTGGTCATGACCAGCGGAAACCTGAGCGAGGAACCTATCGAAACTGATGACGGCCTTGCTTGGGAACACCTCGTTGCTGCCGGCATCGCCGACGCGCTACTTGGCAACGACCGTGCGATTCTCTCACGCTACGACGACTCCGTGGTACGCGTGGTCGACGGCGCGGTCATGCCTGTGCGCCGCGCTCGCGGATATGCGCCTCGGCCGTTGCCGCTGCCGGCACTCGACGTCGTCGCGCCCTGCATGCTCGCCTGCGGGCCACAACAAAAGGCAACGATTGCATTCACACGCGAGGATGCGAACGGCAAGGCGGCCTGTTTTGTGTCGCAACATATCGGCGATGTTGAAAACGGCGGGACCTTCGATGCCTGGAACGCCGCGCGCACGCGCTTGGAAGATCTCTTTGACTTGACGCCCGCCGCCTTGGCCTGCGATTTACACCCCAGCTATCTATCGAGCCAGTGGGCGCGAGAGCAGGCGCAGGAACAGGGCATGCCACTCGTCGAGGTGCAGCACCATCATGCGCATATCGCGAGCGTAATGGCCGAGGCTATCGCCGCGGGCCAGCTTACAACCGACGCACGCGTCCTTGGCATCGCCTTTGATGGCACGGGGGCGGGCACCGACGGAACCATTTGGGGCGGCGAGTTCCTTATCGCCGGCCTTGCCGATTTTGAACGCGCCGCGCACCTGCGCACCTGGGCGCTGCCAGGCGGTACCGCATCCGTGCGCGATGCCCGGCGCAATGCCTTTGCCCTGCTGAGCGAGCTCGGCCTGCTCGAGCACCCGGGTACCGCGGGGCTATTGGGCACCCTCGACGAGCAGACGCGCAGCATCACGGCTACGATGATCGGGCGGAACATCAACAGCCCACGCACGAGCAGTATGGGGCGTCTCTTTGACGCCGCCGCTGCAGTTTTGGGCATTTGCGGACAGGCAACCTACGAAGGCGAGCCCGCCATCGAACTCGAAGCCGCCGCCTGGCGCGCGCTCGGCAGCAAAATCGCCCATGTTCCCGACGATAAAGACGGCTGTTCCGCATCTGACCCGTTGCGGCTGGACAGTTTGTTCAGATTTGTATTAAATACAGACCCTCTAACCAACGGTTTTGGCTCAGATTACCCCGAAGAGGGCTCTCCAGACACCTCATTTGCGGCTAATTCACCCGTCGAATACCCCAAATCAGCCCATTCGGGGACCTCGCAGACAATCTATGCCACCCGTTGCTGCTCTAAAAAGTACAAATCTGAACTAACTGTCCAAGCAACCTCGAGAAGGCCTCTCGTCCTGGACCCCAGCTCACTTTTTAAGGCGCTTTTGGAGGGAATCAGGGCCGGCGTGCCCGCCGACAAGCTCGCGCTCGGCTTCCATGTCGCCGTTACGCGCTCCTCGGCACGCATCGCCAGCGAAATCTGCGCGCGCGAGGGCATCGACGTCGTCGCGCTCTCGGGCGGTGTGTTCATGAACCGGCTTTTGCTTCAGCTCCTTACCCACGAACTCAAAGACGCCGGTCTCGCCGTCTTGGTCCCCCACGCTGTGCCCGTCAACGACGGCTGCATCGCCTACGGTCAGGCCGCCATCGCTCGCGCTCGCCTCGCGCAGACCGCGTCGCGATAGGCTGTTTTGCCAGCCTGCGCGCTGCCGTCTCACAGGTGTAACGCGTTTGCTCGTGACTCCTGCGAGCGCTACCATCAACTGATGGGTAATTTGGCGCCTATCCAGCGCAAAACGTATAAAAGGGGAACATTATGTGCCTTGCCGTTCCCGGTAAAGTGGTCAAACGCGACGACGACCTTAAGGCGACCGTCGACATGATGGGCATCGAACGCCCCGTTTCGCTGCGCCTCGTGCCGACGGCACGGGTGGGCGACTATATTCTCGTGCACGCCGGCTTTGGCATTCAGATTGTCGACGAGCAGGAAGCCCAAGAGACACTCGAGCTCGTCAATACCATGACCGAGCTGGCCGAAGAAGACCAGCTCGCCACCAACCCGGCCGAGGCATACTAGTGGCGGCGGCGCAGCCGGTTCGCTCCGGTATCGGCTTTTCGGCATTTCGCGACCCCAAGCTGGCTCGCGAACTCATCGATCGCATTCATGAGCTTGTCGGCAACCGCAGCATCAACCTTATGGAAGTCTGCGGTACGCATACCGTGAGCATTGGCCGCTATGGCTTTCGCTCCATTATGCCGACGGGACTCAAACTGCTAAGCGGCCCGGGGTGCCCCGTTTGCGTCACCGCCAACCGCGACATCGATCACGCAATCGCGCTTTCCAACATGGACGGCGCCATCATCACCACCTTTGGCGACATGATGCGCGTGCCCGGATCGTCCACCACGCTTGCCGCGCAAAAGGCGGCGGGGCGCGACATCCGCATCGTCTACTCTCCGCTCGACGCACTCGACATTGCCGAGCAAAATCCCGAACGCCCGGTCATCTTTATGGGCGTCGGCTTTGAGACCACAACGCCCACCATTGCCGCCGCCATCCTGGAGGCCGACGCGCGCGGGCTCCAGAACTTCTCGGTCTACTGTGCTCACAAGACCACGCCGCCGGCTCTACGCGCGATCTCCAACGACCCCGAGACGACCATCGACGGCTTTATCCTGCCTGGTCACGTCGCTACCATCACAGGCCTGGCGCCCTTTGGGTTTTTGGTCGATGAGTTCGAGACCCCCGGCGTAGTCACCGGGTTTGAGCCGGTCGATATCTTGCAGGGCATCTGCATGCTGGTCCAGATGATTGTCGAGGGCCGGCCTGCAATCGACAACGCCTACCGCCGCGGCGTCAATGCAGACGGCAATACCGTAGCGCGCCAGCTGGTCGAGCAGGTATTTGAGCCGTGCGACACCACGTGGCGCGGGCTGGGACCGATTGCCAACTCGGGTCTTTCCATCCGACCCGAATTCGCGCGCTTTGATGCCGGCGTCCGCTTTGACGTGCCCATTGAACCGACGGTCGAGCCGCGCGGGTGCCGCTGCGGCGACGTGCTGCGCGGTGCCATCACGCCGAGCGACTGCCCGTTGTTCGGCCACACATGTACGCCCGAGCACCCCGTCGGCCCGTGCATGGTGAGCTCCGAGGGCAGTTGCGCGGCGTACTACCGCTACCGCGACTATTAGGTTCCGCCGTTCTAACGAACGGCGGACTGGTCGACGCTGCGCACCGTCCGCATCATTCCACCCACGATTGGAGTTTTCGATATGTCCCATAGCGTTACCGACAGCACCGTCCTGCTGGGTCATGGCTCCGGCGGCCAGATGATGAAACGCATCATCGACGAGGTCTTTTTGGATGCCTTTGGGTCACCCGAGCTGCTCGAGGGCAACGATGCCGGCGTCGCCGCACTGCCCGCGAGCGGGCGCATCGCCATGTCGACCGACAGCTTTGTGGTGACGCCGCAGTTCTTCCCCGGCGGCAATATCGGCCGACTCGCCGTGTGCGGAACCGTCAACGATGTCGCGACCTCGGGTGCCAATGTGCGCTACCTGTCGTGCGGCTTTATCCTCGAAGAGGGCTATCCCATGGACAAGCTGCGTCAGATCGTGCAGACCATGGCCGAGACGGCGCGCGAGGCGGGCGTGGCGATCATCACCGGCGACACCAAAGTGGTTGAGCGCGGCGGGGCCGACGGCGCCTACATCAACACCGCCGGCGTGGGCGAAGTGCCTGCGGGCGTAGCGCTCAGCGGTGCGAACTGTCGGCCCGGCGACGCCATCCTGGTATCGGGTACGCTCGGCGACCACGGCATCGCCATCATGAGCCAGCGCGAGGGCTTGGCGTTTTCGAGCAACATCGAAAGCGACGCCGCGCCGCTCAATCATCTGATTGCCGACGTGCTCGCCGCCGCCCCCGACACCCGCTGCTTCCGCGACCCCACGCGCGGCGGCCTGGCATCCACGCTCAACGAGTTTGCCCAGGCCAGCGGCGTCGCCATGGAGATTGACGAGGATGCCGTGCCCGTGCGCCCCGACGTGCAGACGGCATGTGAGATGCTCGGTTACGACGTTCTGCAGGTGGCAAACGAGGGCAAGATGGTCGCCGTGGTGCCGGCCGAGCAGGCCGATGCCGCGCTGGCGGCCATGCGCGCCGCCCGCTACGGCGAGAACGCCGCCATCATCGGTCGCGTGCTGCCGCTTGCCGAGGGTGCTCGACCCGCCGTGCGCGTACGCACCGGCTGGGGATCAACCCGCATCCTCGACATGCTCGTAGGAGAGCAGCTGCCGAGAATTTGCTAACGACAGAGATGGTCGGGCAGCGCGGCCCGATACACGGTATTCAAAGTTGTTCAGATTTCAAACATGCCCGACATGCCAGCCCGGTATCATGGGTGCGTCCTATAACCCAAACGGCAGGAGCACCCATGGCAGCAGCTTTTTCCCATGTGATCTTTGACCTGGACGGAACCATCCTCAACACGCTCGAGGACCTGGCGGCCGCCGGCAACCATACCTGCGAGGCGCACGGCTGGCCCACGTTTGCCGTGGACGAGTACCGCTACAAGGTGGGAAACGGCATGCTTAAGCTGGTCGAGCGCTTTATGCCCGCCGAATACGCGGGCGACGGCCGTATGTTTGAGCAGACGCTTGCCGAGTTTAGAGCTTATTACGGCGAGCACAAGGAGGACCACACCTCACCCTACGCCGGCACGATTGAGATGCTCGACCGTCTGCGCGCAGCGGGCGTTCAGCTTTCCGTGCTCACCAACAAGGATCATATTTCGGCAGTCCCGCTTATCGAGAAATACTTTGGCCCCGATCGCTTTGCGCTGGTACAGGGCCGTGTGGACGCATTTCCGCCCAAGCCCGAAGCACCCGTCACGCTGCATGTGATGGAGGAGCTGGGCGCCGATCCGGCGACCACGCTCTATGTGGGCGATTCGGATGTCGATGTTCTGACCGGCCACAACGCCGGCCTTAAGAGCGCGGGCGTCAGCTGGGGCTTCCGCGGCCGCGCAGAGCTGGAGGCCGCCGGCGCCGACTACGTGGTAGACGCCCAGGACGAACTCGCCGAGCTGATCTTAGGCGAGTAACCGCTCATCCCTCCCACGGGTAGCTAATGTGGGACGGGACTCTTTTAGCCGCCCCCTGCACCAAAGGAGTGTCCCCAACTGCCGGCAGAAAAGGAACGTCCCCAAGTGCCACCTAAGCCAGCCAAGGGAACGTCGCTGTTTTGGCAACGACAGCGAAAGCCCGCCAAAGCGAGCAAGGTGCCTTGAAACAAGGCGGCATTGACCTTCTGGTCATGCCGCCGAAGTTGAAAGGCAGATTGCCGCTCTGGCGGGCTTGCAGCGTCAACTGGTTACGCGGTTCGTAGAACCGCGTAACTCCCCTAGCTCATCATGGCATTCATCATCTCGTTGGTTGCAGAATCGTCGGCAGACCACTCGCCGTCGTCATTACAGGAGTACTTGAAGGTGACCTTGGTGTCCTTGGTCTTAGCAGCCTTGGTCACATCGACCATAACCTGACCGGCCATCTTGTACAGCTCGTCATCGGAAGGCATCGAATCGAGCGCAGCGACCTTCTCCTGGTACTGGGTGGCAAAATCCTCAACGATCTGGTTCATGGACTTGCAGGTAATGGTGACCTCGGCAGTTGCGGTGCCCTTGTCCTCGTCGACCGTCACGTCGCCGATCTTATAGTCAAAGCCCTCGAGGTAGCTCTTGGCGTACTCCTTGGGATCGATGCCCAGCTGCTCGAACTCGTCGCCCGAGGCCTCTTCCAGGCCGGCGAGGAAGTCGTCGCCACCGTTCTTGACCTCGTCAAACTGCGTCGTAAGATCCTCGGTGATGAGCTCCTCAACCGAAGGACCTCCGCAGCCGGAAAGCACAACCACGCACGCGACCAGAACAGCCATCAGGGGCACAAGCAGCAGCTTCTTTTTCATGAGACTCCTCCCAACAAGCGGCACCGCGCTTCCCGACGCGGCGCACGTCGTAACAATAAGGCCATACCAGCCGATAACGAACACCCCCGGCAAAGCAAAGGCGCAGA
>CABSKX010000034.1 GCA_902478365.1 uncultured Collinsella sp.
AGCTGCGGAAACGCGGGGTCCGTTCAGGCTGTTGCGTTGAGATTGAAAATCAACCGCTAAAAAAGCCCGGTCCCAAATTGACTACTTACAGACTATCAGTGTCCAAGACGATGGTGAATGGGCCATCGTTGACGAGATCGACCTTCATGTCGGCGCCGAAGATGCCATGCGCTACGTGCTCGACGTCCTCGCGCACAAGCGTCAGGAAGTACTCGTAGAGCTCGTTGGCGACATCGGGGGCGCCGGCATCCGTAAACGATGGGCGGCGGCCGTGACGGCAATCGGCGAACAGCGTGAACTGCGACACCACGAGAACCTCGCCGTCGACATCGGCAAGTGCCAGGTTGGTCTTGCCGTTCTCGTCCTCGTTAATGCGCAAGCCCCGGAGCTTGCCCCACAGCTTATCGGCCTCGGCGCACGTGTCGTCGTGGCCAACGCCCAGTAGCACCAGATAGCCGCGCCCAATTTTGCCCACGCACTCGCCGTCGACCGTCACGCCGGCGTTGAGCACGCGCTGCACCACCGCACGCACGGCCTACTCCTCGCCCGTCAGTTTGGCGGATAGGTGCTCGAGCGCGTGGAAACGATGGCTGATGGCGTTCTTCTCGTCCGCCGTCAGCTCGGCCATGGTCTTGCCCGGCGTGTCGACCGGCAGGAACAGCGGGTCGTAGCCAAAGCCGTGATCGCCGCGGCCCTCGTGTGCGATAACGCCCTCGCAGGCACCCTCACCATAGGTGACCAAACCGTCCGTGTCGATGAGCGCGACGACGCTCATAAAGCGCGCAGTGCGGTCCTCGTCGGCCACGCCTTCCAGGTTAACGAGGAGCTTGGCATTGTTGGCGGCATCGTCGCCGTGAACGCCCGCGTAGCGCGCGCTATATACACCGGGCTCACCGTCCAGCGCGTCGACGACCAGGCCCGAATCGTCGGCAATGGCCATGAGCCCCGTCTCTTCGACGGCAGCCTGCGCCTTGATGATGGCGTTCTCCAAAAACGTCGTGCCGTTTTCCTCGGGGTCCTCAAAATCGCCCAGCTGGCCGAGCGCCACAAAGCGAACCTCGGGCACAACCTTGCCCAAAATGGCCTCGATCTCGGTGAGCTTATGGGCGTTGCCCGTTGCCACGACGATGGTCGCCGCCGGGTCGAGGGTGTCGATGTCGATCTTCTCAAGTGCCATGAGTGGCCTCCTTGTCCGTATAGCAAAGTCACGTAAAAGGGACCGGTCTGTCGGCGTCTCCCCTTTCATGTGGCATCAACCTTATCTATCGGCGTTTCCGCAGATAAAACCTGTCAAAATTAACATCCCTTTTTGGCAGGTTAGGCGAGGACTTGGCGCTGGAGCTCGATGAGCTCGGCAATGCCCTTGTCGCCCAAATCGAGCAGGGAATTGAGGCGCTTGCGGTCGAAGGGCGCCTGCTCGCCAGTGCCCTGAAGCTCGATCATCTCACCGGCATCGGTGGCGACAAGGTTCATGTCAACCTCGGCGTGACTGTCCTCGGAATAATCCAGGTCGAGCAGGGTGTTGCCGTCGACAACGCCCATGGAAATCGCGGCGACCTGGCCCGTGAGCGGAATGCGCTCGAGCTTACCCGCCTCGACCCACATGGCAAGGGCGTCGTGCAGCGCCACCCAGGCGCCGGTAATGCTCGCCGTTCGCGTGCCGCCGTCTGCCTGAATCACGTCGCAGTCGACGGTAACGGTGTACTCGCCGAGTGCCTTCATGTTGACGACGGTACGCAGGCTGCGACCGATGAGGCGTTCGATCTCCATGGAGCGGCCCTTGCGGTTGGCATGCTCGCGCTTGCAGCGCTTGCCGGTCGATGCTGGCAGCATGGCGTACTCCGCCGTTACCCAACCGGCCTTGGCGCCCTTGCGCCAGCCCGGCACGCCCTCCTCGATGGTGGCGGCACACAGCACGCGCGTGTCACCGAACTCAGCCAGGCACGAGCCATGGGCATGCTTCATAACACCACGGGTGAGCTTGACGGGGCGCAGCTCATTGGCGGCACGGCCGTTGGCGCGATTGACCTGCATATACTCCATAGAAAAATCCTTTCGGCAAAAGGTGAACGTGAGCCTTTGGTCGGTGACCTTATATCTATTTCAGTTCGTCGATATCGATATGCTCAATGCTCTTGAGCGGCTGGCCAAAGATAAAACTGCCCGCCACCGCAAACTCGGCAATGTTATCGGACGTCGTTGCAAAACGATGCTGCGGCTCGGCAGCGTCGCCCGCCAGCTGCTCGCGGCGCGTGAGAATATCGGTCAGCTCGCGCGTGGTCTCCTCGGCGGAGCTCACCACGCGCACTCCGGGACCCAGCGCATGGCGAATAGGCCCCACGAGCAGCGGGAAATGCGTGCAGCCGAGCACCACGGTATCGATGCCGTGGTCGCGCAGCGGTTCAACCGTGGCGCCGACCAGCGCGCGTACGGCAGGCGTATCAAAGATGTCCTCGTTCTCGAGCCACTGCTCTTGCAGATGCGCGCCCGAGGCGAGCTCGTGCTCAACGACCTCGACAAAGCTCGAGGCAGGGCAGCCGTATACGTCGACGCCGGCATCCAGGTCCTGGATGGCACGCGTGTAAGCGCCTGAGCGAATGGTGAGGTTGGTGGCGAGCACGCCCACCCGGCGCGTGCGGGTGCTGTTGATTGCCGCGCGTGCGCCCGGTGCGATCACGCCGATGACGGGGACGTCGAGCACCTGCTGGGCCAAACGCAAGGCCGCAGCGGTCGCTGTATTGCAGGCGATGACCATGATCTTGACGTCGTGCTTCGACAGCCAACGGCCCGCCTGCAGTGCAAACGAGCGCACCTCGTCCTCGGTGCGGGTGCCGTAGGGGCAGCGCTTGGTGTCGCCAAAGTAGTAGACGGACTCGTGCGGCAACGCCGTTGCGATGGCGCGTGCAACCGTCAGACCGCCCAGACCCGAGTCGAACACGCCGATCGGACGCGTGTCCCCGGCCAGTTTATCGATATCGGACATTACCTCACCAGATTCTCTCTCGAAAAGATATGGCTCAGAACTATAGGGCCGCGCTACGAACGAGCCGCGACGAGCAGCTCTGCCGTTGCCGCCCAGCCGTCGACAATCTTGCCGCGCGTGACGTAGGCGTTATCGCAGGTATCCAGGAACTCGGGCGCGCCGGCGCTGGTCAAACCGTTCTCGACCAGGCAGAACGTGCCCACGTGGTCAGCCATGTAGAAGTCGGACTCGGAATCGCCGAGCGCCAGCGTCTCCTCGCGCTCGATACCCAGGTGCTCGCAGAAACGTGCGATGGCAACGCCCTTGTTGAGGCCGGCGGGATTGATGTTAAACGCGCGGCCATCCTCGACGCGTTCGAGCTCGAGCGTCGTCGGCTTGGACAGATGCGTCAGATGGCCGTTGCAGGCCCAGACCAGGCCGCAGCCGGCCTCGTCAAGAATGGCCTGAACCTCATCGTCGGGCACATCGCCGCGCATGCCGACGGTGACCTCACGGTACTTGTAGCCGGTCGACATGTCGTTGTGGTACTCGATTTTACGCGGCCAGCGGGCAAGGATCTTCTCGCACACGCCGGTCTGCTCAATCACCTGGTGCGGCGTGAGACCGCAGGCGGGGTCGTAGGGCATGTCGCCCGTCAGGTACTCCCAATCGTTGGCCTTGAGGTCGTACATAACCAGGCCGCCCATCTCGCCGATGTAGGAGTTGAGGCCGAGCACGCGGGCGTCTTCGTGGATCATGGTGCGATTGCGACCCGAGGTGGGGACCACCTGGATGCCGGCACGAGCGAGCGCGACAACCGCCTCGACGAGCTTGGTCGAGGGATTGCCGTCGTTATCGCGCAGCACGCACGAGCCGGGTGCGAGCATCGTGGCGTCCAGGTCGGTAAAGACGTACTTAACCTTGGCAAGACGCTCGCGCATCTCGCCCGAAAGCTCAGCGACGGTCGGCAGGGTATTGTGGGACATGGTCACTCCATTTACGTAGAAGGGGCTTCTGGTCTTAGGCATCGTACGCCGCAAGGGTGCGCTTGAGAATCGAACCGTCGCGCTCACAAGGCTCGGGTCCGTTCTTGCGCAGCATACACTCTTCCTCGCCCTTACCGGTCACGATGACCACGGCAGGACGGACGGTCTCGCGCACGGCAGTCTCGATAGCGGCAACGCGATCAGTCACGATTTGCCAGTTATCATTTCCCTGCGCTTGAACGTTGCGCGCGATCTCGGCGCAAATATCCTCGACATCCTCGGGGCCGGGGTCATCCTCGGTAATCACGATTCGGTCGGCATACTTGCCAGCGGCGATGCCCATCGTGGTGCGTCGATCGACACCCTTACCGCCCGTAGCGCCAAATACAACCGCCAGCTCGCGCTCGGGATAGTTCTCGCGCAAGTCGCGCAGAAGTGTCTCGAGGCTCATGCCGTTATGTGCAAAATCGACGACGCCCAAGATTTTGCCCGATACGGACGGATAGAGCTCCATACGGCCGGGAACGAAGACGCCCTCAAAGCCATGGACGATACCCTCTTCGGAAATGCCCAGGGCCTCGGCGCAGGCAATAGCGGCAAGCGCGTTGGACACATTGAATTTAACCGGCGTGGGAATCACCATGTCGCGCGTAAAGCGGGGCGTGCGCACCGTTGCCACCACGCCGCAGTCACCATTGCGAATCGCCAGCGCAAGCACGTCGGCACGCTCGTCGGTCAGGGAGAACGTCACCGTACGTTCGCAACGAGATGCCGCCTCGAGCACACGATCGACTTTATCCATATCGAGATTGACCACGGCAAAACGGCTCTGCGAGAAAATTTTGAGCTTGCTGGCAAAGTAATCCTCGAGCGTCGGATGCTCAATCGGCGAAATGTGATCCTCGCCGATATTGGTAAAGGCGCCGACTTCAAAGGCGATCTTGCCCGTGCGCTCGTATTTGAGGCCCTGGCTCGATGCCTCCATAACCAGCCACGGGGCACCCGCCTCCGCAGCATGCGCGATGCGAGACTGCAGCATGAAGGATTCAGGGGTCGTCAGTTTGGAAGGGCCCGTCTCGATGCCGTCGTCGAACTCAATGCCCGTATTAAGAGCGGGTCGATGACAGCCCGTAATCTTGGCCTCGTTGGCGAGAATGCCGCGCAGATAAAAGCTACAGGTCGACTTGCCCTTGGTGCCTGTAAAGGCGCAGACCTTCACCTTACCCGACGGGTGCCCATAAAAGGCATCTGCCACCACGGCGAGCGTGCGACGAATATCACTCACAATCACCGCGGGAAGATCAACATCGTAATCGACCTCGGAAACGTAGGCCACGGCGCCATCGGAGATTGCCGAAAGCAGGTACTCGCGCTTAAACGTACGGCCCTTGCAGACAAACAACGTGCCCGGACGCACCTGGCGCGAGTCATCAGTTGCAAACTCAATGCGCTGGTCGCACGAAGCGCTCGGTCTGGAAACAACAAGGTCATCTTCCTCGAGCAACTCTATATAGCGCATCAGAGTTAGCTTCTCTTGTGTCGGACTCGACATACAAAGACCTCTCTCGCTAAGCCCAGCCTCAATTGCCTCGAGACCAAACCGATTCAACAAAACCCTTTCAATACTAGCAGCCATCGTAATATGCCGCCCAATCTTGTATCGGGCACAGATTGCTAAATCTTGGAACCGCTACCGGAAGCCCGGACGAGTCACGCCGTGGTTTTTTCGGTTCGCTCGGCGCTTATGCCCTATCACGAAACAAAAGATTGGCATGATAGTAAAGATTATTTGACATCAGCTGCCGCGATCCTTGCGGCAGTACACCTGAGCCGTCAGCAGAAAGGATCTTGCATGTGCGGTTTTGTCGGTTTTACCGGTACAGATGAACAGAGTGAGCTGGTTCTCACGGCCATGATGAATCGCATCATCCACCGTGGTCCCGATATGGGCGGCCAGCATATCGTCGACAACGTTGCCCTTGGCTTCCGTCGTCTTTCGATTCTCGATCTTTCCGAAGCTGGAGCTCAGCCCATGTCGAGCGACGACGGCAAGGTCACGATTGTCTTCAACGGAGAGATCTACAACTTCCAGGAGCTTCGCGCCGAGCTGGAGGCAGCCGGCTACGCCTTCCACTGCAACGCCGATACCGAGGTCCTGGTACACGGTTACGAGGAGTGGGGCGAGGACCTGGTCAACCGCCTACGCGGCATGTACGCGTTCGTGATTCACGACCAGAACAAGAACAAACTCTTCGGCGCTCGCGACATCTTTGGTATCAAGCCGTTTTATTACTACCAGGCATCCGATGGCTCACTGCTGTTTGGCTCCGAGATCAAGAGCTTCCTGGACCATCCCAAGTTTGAGAAGGCTGTCAACCACGACGCGCTACGCCCCTACTTGACGCTGCAATTCCCCGCCACGGAGGAGACCTTCTTTAAGGGCGTGTTCAAGCTTGCCCCGGCGCATTGCTTTACGTATGACCTGACGACCAACACCATGGACATCAAGCGTTACTGGAGCTGTGACTTCACCGACGACAACTCCAAGACCTTCGAGGAGTACGTGGACGAGTGCGACAAGGTTGTGCACGAAAGCGTCGCTGCACACCGAATCGCCGATGTTAAGGTGGGCTCGTTCCTTTCTGGCGGCGTGGACTCCAGCTACATCGCCGCCTGTCTCATGCCCGACACCACGTATTCTGTCGGCTTCGATTACAAGAACTTCAACGAGACCAACTACGCTGCCGAGCTTTCCGACAAGCTGGGCATCAAGAATGTGCGCAAGATGATTACCGCCGACGAGTTCTTCGATGCGCTGCCCGATATCCAGTATCACATGGACGAACCGCAATCGAACCTGTCCAGCGTGCCGTTGTACTATCTGGCGCAGATGGCTTCCGAGGAGGTCACCGTCGTCCTTTCGGGCGAGGGTGCCGACGAGCTGTTTGCCGGCTATGAGTGGTACGAGGACACCCCCGAGATGCGCTCCTTTAAGAAGCGCGTGCCGCTCGGCGTACGTCGCGCCCTGGGCTCGCTCGTTCAGCATCTCCCCTACTTTAAGGGCCACAACTTCCTGACGAAATGCGCCGAGGTTCCCGAGCGTTGGTATGTGGGTCAGGCAAAGGTGTTCGATCCCTCCGAGGTCGACGAGGTGCTCAAGCCCGCTTATGACACCGGCAAGAACGCCGCCGAGATGTGCGCCGAGTACTACAAGCAGGTTCCCAACTGCTGCGAGCTTTCCAAGAAACAGTATCTGGATATGAACATGTGGCTGCCGGGCGACATCCTGCTCAAGGCAGACAAGATGTGCATGGCGCATTCTCTGGAGCTTCGCGTCCCGTTCCTGGACAAGAAGGTCATGGAGTTTGCCGAGCACATTCCCGCCAACTACCGTGTTAACGAAGAAGGCTGCAAGCTCGTCCTGCGTCACGCTGCCAACCGCACGCTGCCCGACGAGTGGGCAACGCGCAAGAAGGTGGGCTTCCCCGTACCGGTCAAGTTCTGGCTGCGCGAGCAAAAGTACTACGACTACGTAAAGGAATACTTCACCGCACCGTGGGCTGCCGATTTCTTTGACACCGATGCGCTCATGAAACTGCTTGACGATCACTTTGAGGGTCGCGCGCTCAACCAGCGCAAGATCTATACCACGTTGACGTTCCTCATCTGGTACAAGCGCTTCTTTATCGACGAGGACAAGGGCGCCGAAGTCGCCGCGTAAGTTTCGTTATGAATTAGCAGTGAACAGCACGGGGTTTCCGCTATACTCAATCCCTGCGGGCGATTGGCGCAACGGTTAGCGCAGGTGCTTTACACGCACAAGGCTGGGGGTTCGAATCCCTCATCGCCCACCACTTGATTGAAAAGGCTCCCAGCGATGGGGGCCTTTCCTTTTTGGGCCCAGTGCAGAGGGATTCGAACCCGCAAGGGTGCGGAGCTGAGGAAACGCGAAGCGTTTTCCAGCGCAGCACGCGAGGGCCGTAGGCCCGAAGCGAAAGCGAGCGGCGAAATGGACCCTTGGCGAATACCCGTGTGCAAAAAATGCCAAATATGAGTACTGATACCTTTTTGGTAGCAGCGTTTTCGAAGTCATAAAAGGCAAATCCGACATTGGGACGACGACTGATAGTCCAGTTAAGCCAATTTAGTTACTACAAAACTGGACATATGTGGCCCAACTCATCTAAAAACGCCTAATTTATATGTTACGAAGTTAGTGCCCGTACTCATATTTGCCACTTTTTGCACACGGCCTATCCCAGCCATGGTAAATCGATAACAAAACGGGCTCCAGACCGCTGAATCGTGCCGCATATGGCACGTCCGCAGTCCGGAACCCGGTCCAAATTGAGTTATTGCGCTGTGTTAGGCCAAAACGTCCGACAAAATCTCGATCAGGCTGTCCACGTCGGCTTCTTCGCAGACAAGCGGCGGCAGGAAACGCAGCGTGTGGGCACCAGTAGCGTTAATCACGGCGCCGGCGGCCAGCGCGCGGGCAACAATATCATGCGCATCGCCCGCAGCGTCATCCAGATCGCAGCCGAGCATTAAGCCGCGACCGCGTACCTCGGTAACGTGCGGAAGCTTGGCCAGCGCCTGCTCCATATAAGCACCCACCTTGGCGGCATGCTCAGCGTAGTCGCCGCGCACAAGCGCGGAGAGCGTCGCGGCGCACGCCGCGACAGCCAAGCAACTACCGCCAAAGGTCGAGCCGTGGTCGCCCGGCTTAAACACGTCGGCGATCTCCTTCTTTGCCACCACGGCACCCATGGGGACGCCGTCGGCGATGCCCTTGGCAAGACTCATGATGTCGGGCTCCACGCCATAGGTCTGGAATGCAAACGGCTTGCCGGAGCGGAAGATGCCACACTGGACCTCGTCGGCGATAAGAACGGCACCCACCTCGTGTGCCAAGTCGCGCGCTGCCGCCATAAACTCCTCGGTCATGGGGTGCACACCGCTCTCGCCCTGAATCGGCTCGAGCATGACGGCGCAAATCTCGCTTCCCAGCTGCTTAAAGATTGCACGCAGCTCATCGACATCGTTGGGTGTGCAGGCCACAAAGCCGCCCGGCAGCGGGCGGAAGCTATCCTGCAGCCAATCCTGCATGGTGGCGGCAATGGTCTCGAGCGTACGGCCGTGGAAGCCGCCGCGCATGCATACGATGGTGTTGCCGCCGTTACCAGCACGCTTGGCGTACAGACGCGCGAGCTTCATCGAGCCCTCGTTGGCTTCAGCACCAGAATTGGCAAAGAACGTCTCCCACACCTGCTCGCCCGCCGTCGGAGCGCCGAGCGCAGCGGCCGTGGTCTCATCGTCGGCAGCAATCGCGTCGGCAAGCACGCGCGCACCGTCCGCATCATCGTTAGCGAGCTTGGACAGCAGCGCCGCGACCTGGCCACGCTGCTCGATGAAGAAGTAGTTGGAGACATGCATGAGCTTTTTGGTCTGCGCCTCGAGCGCCGAGAGCACTGCAGCGTTGCCGTGGCCAAGGCTGCACACACCGATACCGGCAAGAAAATCAAGATACTCACGGCCGTCATCGCCGACGAGCTTCATACCGTGACCTTCGACAAACTCTACCGGCGAGCGGCCAAAGGTATGCATAACGTAGTGGGATTCGAGCGATTGTTGAGCAGCAAGTGACATGGGATGCCTTTCGTCGAGCGCCGGGCGGCGCGGGCTATGGGTGTTAGGATGCGGCGCCAGGACCTTAAACCGTCTGGAGCTTCTCGACCTCGTCGAGGTTCTCGGTCAGGCGCGCCGCAAACGTCGAAAGCGGGTGCGGATGCGTATCGAATTCGTAGGCCGTCTCGGTGGAGTGGATCACGGTGCCCACGCCAGCATCGGTCAGCAGCTCCAGGAGCAGCGAGTGCGGCGTCGTGCCGTTGATGATGTGGGCTCGGAACACGCCAGCGGCAAGCGCATCGACAGCGGCGCGCAGCTTTGGAATCATGCCCTTGTCGACCTCGCCGCCGTAGAGCATCTCATTAACCTCGTCGAGCGTTAGGTTGGAGATAAGCGAATCCTTGTCGCTAAAGTCCTTATACAGGCCATCGACGTCGGTAAGGAAGATCACCTTGTGCGCATGAAGCGCCGCCGCAACGGCGCCGGCGGCGGTATCGGCGTTGATGTTGAAGAAGCCACCGTCCTCCCCCGCAGCGACCGTGGCGATAACGGGAATGTACTCGCTGTCGAGCAAACGCTCGATATAGTCGGTGTTGACGTGCGTGACCTTGCCTACGCGGCCGAGCTCTGGGTCGAGTGGCTCGGCGATAAGGGTACCGGCGTCGCTGCCGGACACGCCCACGGCCAGGTTGCCGTGGTGGTTGAGCGCCGCGACCAGCTCCTGATTGACCTTGCCGCCCAGCACCTCGCGCACGATGTCCATGGTGGCAGGCGTAGTCACGCGCTGGCCGTTCTTAAACTCGACGGGGATGTCGTAGTGGCTGAGCGCTTCGTTGATGGCCTTGCCACCACCGTGCACGATAACAGGGCGCATGCCGATAATCTTGAGCAGGACGATGTCGCTCATCACGTCACGACGCAGTTGCTCGTCGATCATGGCGGCACCGCCGTACTTGATAACGACCGTCTTGCCGGTCAGGTTCTTAATCCACGGCAGCGCCTCGAACAGCAGCTGCGCGGTAACTTCGTTGGATTCGCTCGAGCGACAATCGCGTGCGAACTTCATAGTCAGCCTCGTCTTTCGTGTAGCTATCGCGCCGCACCTCGTTGCCCGCGATTGCAACGGGACGCGCGGCACATCGGGAGTCTAGGAACGGTAGTCGCCGTTAATGGAGATGTACTCGTGCGTGAGGTCGCAAGTCCACACGGTGGTCGCCGCGTCCCCTGCGCCCAGGTCTGCCGAGATCACAATCTCGGGCGCCTCAAAACGTCGCAGGGCTTCGTCCTCATCGAAGGGGACCGTCAGGCCATCGCGACAGACGGGCATACCCATCATGTCGATGGACACATCTTCTTGGTTAAACTGCACGCCGCACTTGCCGAGCGCCATGGCAACGCGGCCCCAGTTGCAGTCGTGGCCGGCGATGCAGGTCTTGACGAGCGGCGAGTTGGCAACAGCACGGGCGGCGATATCGGCCTCCTCGTCGTTCGCGGCGCCGGTGACATTAACCGTCACGAGCTTGGATGCGCCCTCGCCATCTGCGGCGATGTTGCGCGCCAGGCTCTCGCACACCTCATGCACGGCAAAGGCCAACTCGTCAAAGGCATCGGAGCCCTCGACAATAGGCTCGGCATTTGCGGCAGCGCCGGAAGCGAGCATGATGCAGGTGTCGTTGGTCGAAGTATCGGAGTCGACCGTTACCTTGTTGAAGGTCTGCTTGACGGTGGAGAGTAACAGGGCGTGAAGCGCCGCCGGCTCGACGGGGGCATCGGTAGTGATGACTGCGATCATGGTGGCCATGTTGGGCATGATCATACCCGAGCCTTTGCACATACCGCCCACCGTATAGGCATTACCTGCGTGCCCCGCGGCCTCGCTGCGGTAACACACGGCATACTCCTTGGAATGCGTGTCGGTCGTCATGATAGCGCGAGCGGCATCGGCGCCGCCGTGGGCGGAGAGTGCCTCGTAGGCGGCAGGAACGGCGGTCTCAAACGTGTCGATCGGCAGAATCTGACCAATTACGCCCGTGGAGGCGACCAGAATCTGCTGGGGCTCGCAGCCGATGACCTGCGAGGCGATGTTGCAGGTCTCGCGCGCGCAGGCAAGACCGGTCTCGCCCGTGGCGGCGTTGGCGTTGCCAGAGTTGATAGAAACACCGGCGATGATGCCATAGCCCTTGTCGGCGCCGCCCAGGTTGGCACGACTCACCTGCACGGGCGCCGCACAAAAGCGGTTAGTCGTAAACACGCCGGCCCCGGGACAGGGTTTATCGGGCACGACGAGCGCGTAATCCAGGCGCTCGGGATTCTTGCGGAATCCGGCATGGATGCCCGCCGCCTTAAAGCCGGCTGCCGCCGTTACGCCGCCCTCTACGGCACGAATCTTGATATCGAACTGCTCAGCATTCATCGTCTTTATGACTCCTTATGTCAAACAAAAAATGGGCATCGGTTGGTGCGCCATGCCAGCCACAATCACGAGACCAGCTTAAGAGTGGCGCCCCACTCGATGCCCGACTACCAAATCGTTAACAATCGAATGTGCTACACCGGGCACGCCACTGTGGGCAAGCCTCGTCGCTCGTCAAAGCCAAAAACGATGTTGGCGCACTGGACCGCCTGGCCTGCTGCACCCTTGCACAGATTGTCGATGGCGCCCGTAGCCACCAGAACGCCCGCGCGCTTGTTGAGCGCGAGGCCGATTTGGGCGGCGTTGGTGCCGACGACCGAAGCCGTCTTGGGCTGCTGGCCGGCATCGAGTACGCGCACGAAGGTGCGACCGGCGTAGAACTGCTTGTAATGGTCGACAACGTCCTCAAGGGTCAAGGTATCGATAGCCTGCGGCGTAAGCGGCATCGTCACCGTAGAGAGCAGACCGCGCTTGAGCGGTGCCAGGTGCGGGGTAAAGACGACGCGATCGGTTAGGCCCAAGATCTGCTCGATTTCGGGCGTGTGACGGTGCTTGCCCACGCCATAGGCCTCCAGGTTCTCCTCCGCGCTGCAAAAATGGGTGCGGGCGTTACAGGACTTACCGGCACCCGTCACGCCGCTGATAGCGTCGACGATCACGGGACCGCTCTCGGCCACCCAGCCAGCGCGCACGGCAGGCGCGGCAGCAAGGCTCGTTGCGGTGGGATAGCAACCGGCGCAGGCGACCAGTACGGGCTTGCCGTCGGCGTGGTCGGATGCAGCGGTCTCCAAATCCTGGCAGAACAGCTCGGGCAGACCAAAGGCGCGGGTCTTGAGTAGCTCGGGGCTCGTGTGCTCGGCGGCATACCAGGCCTCAAAGGTGGCCGGATCGCTCAGGCGATAGTCGGCCGAGAGGTCAATGCAGGAGACTCCCGCGGCAAGCAGGGCGGGCACCTGTGCCATGGCAGCCGTGTGCGGCACGGCCAAAAAGACCGCATCGCAGTTCTTGAGCTCGGGGGCGTCATGCGTCGTGAAGACAAGATCGCTTACGCCGGCGAAACTCGGATACACCGCAGACAACAGCTGGACGGCATCGGCGTTGGACGTAATGGCAGCAAGTTCAAACTCGGGATGACCGAGGACGAGGCGAATGAGCTCGGCGCCGGCATATCCAGCCGCACCGACGATTCCAACCTTTAAAGACATATCAGACTCCTTGTCTGCAGTTATGCACCAATGCGCATCCCGCAGCCGTCGTTATGAAGTGGGTTGAAACTTTAGCACCAAAAGATGCATATCTACGCAAATCTTTTGCATATTCATGCATTGAAACAGTCCCGACACATTCACTCGAAGGAATTGACAAATAAATGCGGGCCCCATATTGCCCAGTGCGCCTTACGGTGACGTTGCAATGTGGGGCCCGCTACATGCGAGAATTTGAATTGTCGAAGCTTACTGAGAGACTCGTTTAGAGCTCGATCGGCACCCATTCGTCATGGTTGCAGATAAAGGCCTCGGGTTCCTCCACGCTATAGAAGACGAGCGTGGGATCGCCTGCGCCCTCGTAGTGCTCGCCTAGGCGCTCCAGGTGCTTCCAGCCTGCCTCGCGCATATCGAGAGCGGCCTGGTCATCCAGACCCGCACGCCCGCGCAAGATGAGCCAGCCATGGCCCGGCCACCAACTCGTGGCCTCAAAGCGTTGATTTTGCAGCAACTCTTGCCACACGTCTTTGGTGCGCGCCGTTACAAACCACAGCTTGCCGTCCTGGATCTGCGCAAACGAAAACGGACGCACATGCGGCTGCCCGTCAACGCTCGTCGCCAAATACCATGCCGGTACCGACGTCAGATACTCCAACACCGTATTCAATCCGTCCATGTGTCCTCCTGACGCTCGTATTTTTTGGGTCTGGGCTGTTTTAGCTGCCCTAGGGTTAAAGCTCCAGACGCTCCTCGCTGCCGTCGATATCGCAGAAGCGGGCGACGATGTTGCGAACCGAGAAGAACGCAAGGCGGCCGTCGTTGGCACTATCGTGTTGCTCGCCAATGCCCACCATGTGCTTAAAGCCCGCCTGGCGCACCCGGTCACTCACGACCGCGTCGTCCTCGAGCGCGGCCTCGCCGGTCAGCACAATCCAGCACTCCCCCGGTTTCCAACCCGAAACCTCAAACTTGGGGTTCCCGCTGAGCTCGGCCCACACATCCTTATCACGCGAGGTGCAAAACCACAGCTTGCCATCATCAACCATGGCAAACGAGAACGGCCTCACGCGCGGCTGATGTCCGTCCGTCACGTCGATCGTGGCGAGATACCACGCCGGAATACGCCTAAGATACGAACAGGCGCGCTCAAGCTGCGCCGTGCGGTCGTTGTCGGTCATAGGGACCCCTTTCCTGCGCTCGAATCGCGCCTAAACAAGTTGAAGATTGATGACGATGACGCAGATGAGCAGCAACGCCGTCACCACCGCCGTCAACGCATCGCCGCGGCCAAATGCAAGCGCATGCAGACGCGTGCGGCCCTGCTCGCCATGATAGCAACGGGCATCCATGGCGGCAGACAGCGTCTCGGCATGACGGAACACGCCTGTGAACAGCGGAATCGCCACACTGCCGAGCATACGCACGCCACCGAGCGGGCCTCCCGTCACGCGCGCACCGCGGCTCGCCTGCGCATCGGCCGTCTGCTTCATCTCGGTGGCAAACTGCGGCATAAAGCGCAGCGCGATACCCATGATCATGCCGAGCTCGTGCGCAGGAAGTCCCACACACGCAAACGGCGCGAGCAGGCGCTCAAAGCCCGCGGTGAGGTCGAGCGTCGGTGTGGTGAGCGTGATAGCGCTCATACCGGCCATCATCAAGGTCAGGCGGCACGCCATAAAGGCGGCGGAATGTAGCGAGCCCTCGCTTATCTGCAAAAAGCCGAGCTGCCACAGAATGCGCCCGCTCTGGTCGGAAAACAGGTTGAGCACCGCGACCACCGCGACAATCGCCAGCAGCGGTGCCATCGATGACAGGACGCGCCGAGCCGGCACCCGGGACACGGTATAGATCAGGACAACGAAGATTGCGACCGGGACCAGTCCGCGGAAGCTACTGACCGTGAGCGTCGTGATCAGAAACACAAAGCCCAAGAGCAACTTGGTTCGCGGGTCCAGGCGGTGGATTGCGCTATCGCCGGGATAGTAGCTGCCAAACGAAAACGCCTCCATTAGCAGCCCTCCTCTCGCGCGGACGCACTGGAATCGGCCCGATGCGAAGCGCCCGAAGGACCATCCGCACAACCGAGCAGCAAGTCTGACAGTTCGACTGCCAACGACTCAACCGTATAGAGGCCGTCAAAGCGCAGCGGCACGCCCGCCTTCGCAAGCGCCAGCGCCATGCGCTGGGCAGCGGGAACACCCAAGCCGATTGATTTAAGCTCATCCGCATGCGCAAACACCTGAGCGGGCGTGCCCTCGGCAAACACCGTGCCCTCGTTCATCACGACGATACGGTCGCAGCAATTGGCCAGGTCATCCATGCTGTGCGAAACCATGACGACGGTCAGGCCATCGCGGTGAAGTCGATCGATGAGCTCCAAGAAATCACTGCGCGCCGCCGGATCGAGCCCCGCCATGGGCTCATCGAGTACCAGGACCTCGGGCTCCATGGCAAGCACGCCAGCAAACGCCACGCGCCGCTGCTGCCCGCCCGAGAGCTCAAAGGGGCTCTTGTCGCCCACCGTGGCCAGGTCGAGGCCCGCGCGCGCGAGCGATGACTCAACGCGGCGGGCAACCTCGGTCTGTGACAAGCCAAGGTTATGCGGACCAAATGCCACGTCCTGTGCCACGGTCTCGGCAAACAGCTGACGCTCTGGATACTGAAACACCACGCCGACCTTTGCCTTAACCGCGGCGGCATCTTTCTTGTTTACCAGGTCGAGCCCCAGCGCATAAACAGAACCCTCCTGGGGACGAATCAGGCCGTTGAGATGCTGAACCAGCGTCGATTTACCCGAACCGGTATGGCCCGCAAGGCCCAGGAACTCGCCACGACACACCGTTAGCGACACATCACGCAACGCCCAAGGGCTGCTAGGGTCGTTGCCCCAGAGGGTCTGCTTGTTCGATGCGCCCTCGGCGGCTGAACGCTTGTGCCAACGGCGACGCTCGCGGGCGCTCAGCGAATAGCTATACGAAAGGTGCGAAATCTCGATGACGGGCTCTGACGCGTTGTCCTCATTGTCTGCCGGAACAGCGCCGTCAGCGATTTCCGACTGGGATGCGGAAGACTGCCCCGCGGTGCCCGCCTCACTTCGCTCGGTATAGGCCTGCGCAACCTCGGCAACCATATCCGCCTCGCGCACCTGCGCGTGAACGGGCACGCCCTTCGCACGAAGCGCCCTGCCAAGACAGCACGATGCCGGCATATCCAGGTTCAGCCGCGCGAGTTCGTCCGCCTGCGTCAAGATTTCATCGGGCGTGCCCAACATGGCAACGCGCCCCGCCCGAAACACCGCGACTCGATCGGCCTCGGCGGCCTCTTCCATAAAGTGCGTAATCATCACGATAGTCATGCCGCGTTCGTGCAGCGCGTGACAGGCCTTCATAAGGCCCTTGCGCCCGCGCGGATCGAGCATCGAGGACGCCTCGTCCAAAATGAGCACGCGCGGCTCCATGGCGAGCACGCCGGCAAGCGCCACGCGCTGCTTTTGTCCGCCCGAGAGAGCGTGGGTCTCGTGGCGCTCAAAGCCCACCAGACCCACGGCCTTCAGCGCCTCGCGCACGCGCTGCGCGATCTGGGCCGATTCGACCCCTAAGTTCTCGGGACCAAACGCAACATCGTCCTCGACAAGCGTCGCCACAAGCTGGTCGTCGGGATTCTGGAACACCATGCCCGCAGTCGAGCGGATATCGTAAACCAGCTCGGGATCGGACGCGTCCATGCCGTTGACGCACACCGTTCCCGTATCGGGCTGCAGCAGCGCGTTCAAATGCTTGGCAAACGTCGACTTGCCCGACCCGTTTCCGCCGAGGATGCAGAAAAACTCGCCATCCTCGATGTTCAGATCGATGCCATCGAGCGCCAGTGCAGCACCGTCATAGCTAAAGGAAACGCCCCGACACTCAATCATGCGCGGCCTTTGACCTGGTCCTTTTTAGGCGTGATGAGGTTGGAGACTGCCTTATACACCGCCAGCGTCAACACCGAGTTGAGCACGGTCTTGATGAGGTTAAACGGCAAAACGGCGGGAAGCATGAGCGGCAGAATCACATCGGCCGAGCCATACCAGAACCAAACGCCAATGGTCAGATTCGCAACCATAGAAAGCACCGTAGCAGCAATGACGCCGAGCACCAGGCCAATCACGGCACCCTTGTAGGTGTGCATCTTCTGGTAGACGATAGCCGCAGGCAGAATATAGCCCAGCGTAGCCACCAGGTTCATAAGCGCACCGACCCAATCGCCCGTGGTAAGCGCATGGATAACGATCGCCATAGCGGCAACAGCGGTGCCGGCACCAGGGCCGTACGCAAATCCACACACCATCGCCGGCACCAGCGACGGGTCATACGTCAAAAACGGCGCCGAGGGAAGGATGGGCAGCTGCACATACATAAACAGTGCTCCCAAGGCGCACATCAACGCCATGGTAACGAGCTGTTTGGTGCTCCACCTATTCGTGTTCTCAAAATGGATATGCTGCGACTGTTCAGACATAAGATCACCTGCCTCTTTCATCCGGACTCTAACCGTTGGTACTGGGATCTCACCAGTTCAGCCGGCATGCGAACCAACGCACGCACGGGTCGCAGACTCATCGGCTCGGTCGCAGGCATCTCGCCTGCGCCACGGCGTCCCTTTGACACCGCCCGATTTACCGCCAGTGGGGAATTTCACCCCGCCCTGAAACAGCAATTGCAAGTGTAGCACGGGCAGGTTTTCGCGCAAGTATGCCAAGGGTAATTTATGGCGGGGACCAGTTGCCGCAACAACCACATTCCCCACCCATCCCAAAGTAACGCGCCTTTCGCGGCAAAGCCGCGAAACAGCGACCGGGACACGTATCCCCATCAGCCACGATCTCCGCCCACGCCGACCTCAAGGCCGTAAACGCAGGGGATCCGGGGGCGTGACGGGGTTTCTCTCCGGAACATTCCGCAGGACGCAAAGAGGCTCCGCAGCGCGAAGCGCGATGCGGAGCCTCTTTGCATGTCCGAGGACGTTCCGGAGAGAAACCCCGTCACGCCCCCGGATCCCCGGTGGGAGTTCTAGACCTTGTCGGCCTTAGTACATACCGCCGCCCTGCTGACCAGCGGTGGCAGCAGCGATAGCGTCCTCAAGCTGAGTGTTCTTGGGCACATCGGAGACGGTGGCCTCGGTGATGAGGATCAGGCTGGCGACAGAAGCAGCGTTCTGCAGGGTGACGCGGCTGACCTTGACGGGGTCGAGGACGCCCATCTCAATCATGTCGCCCCACTCGCCGTTGGCAGAGTTGAGACCCTGGCCGGCGGGCAGCTCGGCAACCTTGTCGACCACGACAGCGCCCTCAAAGCCAGCGTTCTTGGCGATGGTAGCGACCGGAGCGGTCAGAGCCTTCTTGACGATATCGACGCCAATCTTCTCCTCGGGGTCGTCGATCTCAACAGCGTCGAGCGCAGGAGCGGCGTCCATGAAGGCGACGCCGCCGCCAGCGACAATGCCCTCCTCGACAGCAGCGCGGGTAGCCTGCAGGGCGTCCTCGACGCGGTGCTTGATCTCCTTGAGCTCGGACTCGGTAGCAGCGCCGACCTTGATGACGGCAACGCCACCGGAGAGCTTGGCCAGGCGCTCCTGGAGCTTCTCGCGGTCGAAGTCAGAGGTGGTGTTCTCCATCTCGCCCTTGATCTGAGCGATGCGGGCGTCGATGGCCTCCTTGGAGCCAGCGCCGCCGACGACGACGGTGTTGTCCTTGGAGATGGTGACGGACTTGGCGGTACCGAGCATATCGGCGGTGATGTCAGCGACCTTCACGCCCAGCTCGTCCAGAGCGGCCTGGCCACCGGTGAGGACGGCGATGTCCTCGAGGATGCGCTTGCGGCGATCGCCGTAGCCCGGGGCCTTGACGGCGCAGACGTTGAGAGCGCCACGGATCTTGTTGAGGACGAGGGTGGGCAGAGCCTCGCCGTCGATGTCCTCAGCGATGATGAGCAGACCACGGCCGGCGCGCTGGACAGCCTCGAGAACAGGCATGATGTCCTGAACGCTGGAGATCTTCTGGTCGGTGATGAGGATGTACGGATCCTTCATCACGGCCTCCATGCGGTCGTTGTCCGTGACGAAGTAAGCGGAGACATAGCCCTTGTCGAACTGCATGCCCTCGACGGTGTCGATGGTAATGTCGAACGTCTGGGAATCCTCGACGGTGATGACGCCGTCCTTACCCACGACCTCCATGGCCTCGGCGATCTTCTCGCCAACCTCGGGGTCACCGGCGGAGATGGTACCGACGGAAGCGATCTGCTCCTTGGTCTCGACCGGCTTGGCCTGCTTCTTCATCTCGGCGACGGCGGCGTTTACAGCCTTGTCGATGCCGCGACGGATGGCCAGCGGGTTGGCGCCGGCGGCGACGTTACGCAGACCGTCGTTGACGATAGCCTGGGCGAGCAGGGTTGCGGTGGTGGTGCCGTCACCCACGGTGTCGTTGGTCTTGGTGGCGACCTCCTTCACCAGCTGAGCGCCCATGTTCTCGATGTTGTCCTCGAGCTCGATCTCCTTAGCGACGGAAACGCCGTCGTTGGTGATGGTCGGGGCACCGAACGTGCGCTGCAGAGCGACGTAACGGCCCTTGGGGCCCATGGTGACGGTAACGGCGTCGGCCAGAGTGTTGACGCCCTTGGCGAGCTTGGCGCGGGCATCGGTGTTGAACGTAATGTTCTTTGCCATGGTAGGTAATCCTCCAAAAGAAATGTGACTCGCGTCGCCGCTTCCGAGTCCTATGCGGCGGACGCGTTCAAAGACGAATCAGAGATTCTGACGAGACTAGGCCTCGACGACGGCGTAGATGTCGTCGGCGCGCATGAGCAGATACTTCTCGCCGTCGACCTTGACCTCGTTGCCACCAAACTTACCGTAGATGACAACATCGCCGACCTGAACGTCCATGGGGATGCGCTCGCCCTTGTCGTTGACCTTACCGGCGCCAACGGCAACGATGGTGCCGCGCTGCGGCTTCTCCTGAGCGTTGCTAGCGATGTACAGACCAGAAGCGGTCTTCTGCTCGGCCTCGTCGGGCTTGACCAGGACGCGATCTGCAAGCGGCTTCAAAGACGACATGCTTGTTTCCTCCTTTGTGGGCCGCGCGGTCATGCCGCGCGGGTTAACCCTTTTTGTTTGCGTACGCGTTGAATGGTACCCACGAATGGCGGGTTATACAACACGGAGTCAAAAAATCTTATTTTTTGGCACTTAGATTTTCTGAATGCCGGGGGATAACTTGTGCGCAGCTCCCGTGTGGCGCCGGAGGGGCGGGATATAAGGTTTCCTGCTCGGGCAGTCCTGCTCGCACGAAGGCCACATTAAGTGGCCTTCGGCTCGTGCGGAACTCGCGATAAACCTTATATCCCGCCCCTCCGGCGCCACACGGGAGCTGAGTCAACGTTATCGGGCCCGGCATTCAGAAAAGTCTGTGCAGCAAAATGGCGATGCGGATGGGGTTAGCGCTCGTAAATCAAGTTGCCTGCCAGGTAGGTGGCCTGAACCTTGGTGGCCTGCAGCTCTTGGGGGTCGATGGTGAGCGGGTTTTGGTCCAGGACTACCAGGTCGGCGTATTTGCCGGGCTCTAGGCTGCCGAGGTTTTGCTCGTCACCTGCTGCGTAAGCGCTGCCCAGGGTGTAGTTGCGCAGAGCTGTAGCCGCGTCGACGCGCTCGCTGGGGAGCCAGCCGCCCTCGGGCCAGTGGCTGCGGGGGTCTTGGCGCGTGATGGCCGTGTAGAGCACGTTCATGCTGGTAACGGCCGTGATGGGGCTATCGGTGCCGAAAGCTTGGCGGATGCCGCGCTGCTTATAGGTCGCAAACGGCCACATGATGCGGCTGCGTTCCAGGCCCAGGTCGCGCTCCGGGCCACCCGGGTCGAGTGTGATGTGGCAAGGCTGGCTCGAGGCAATGACGTTGAGCTTGCGCAGACGATCGATGTCCTGAGGCAGCAGATTCTCCAAATGCTCAAGCGTATTATGACCGTGCTGGGGCAGGCCGTAGAGCTCTGCCGCCTCCTCAAAGATATCGAGTGCGGCATGGATGGCACCGTCGCCGATAACGTGGATGCGCACGGTGTGGCCGCGCTCGGCTGCCGCCAGAACCAACTTGCGCATGCGCTCGACAGGAACCGTCAGGCGACCCTGGTCGCCCGGGAAGCGCGGGTTAGTATAGGGCTCAGTGAGGTATGCGGTATGCTCGCTCGACACGCCGTCGAAGAACTGTTTAAATCCTGGCGCCGAGAGCAGCGCGTTGTTCGCGTAGCGGGTCTGGAGTTCTTCCAAGCGCGATTGGTCATCCAGCAGCGTGGGAAACAGATGGGCGCGGATGCCCAGCTTGCCGGCGGCCTGCAGCCTGTCGTAAACATCGTCGCGAATAAAGTCGCAGCCCGGCATGGGCATGAGCGACATATCGCAGATTGAGGTGATGCCCTGCTCGGCCATACGCTTCATCTGGTCGGCGTAAGCGCTCGCGATGCGATCCTCGCCCAGCCACTCAAGACAGCGCGGCAGCATCTGCATGGCCGCAGCCTCGTGAGCGATGCCCGTGAGTTCGCCATTTGCATTCTTGTCGTAGCTGCCGCCCGCCGGCGGCTCGCTGTCACGCGTCACGCCGAGGGCTTCGAGTGCGCGGCTGTTGAGCCACAGGGTATGCCCGTCGCCCGAATACATAACACAGGGGCGATCGGGGAAGGCGGCGTCGAGGGAGGCCTTGGTAGGATGCTCGGGCGGATCCCAACGGTAGTCGCGCCAGCCCTGCGTTACAACCCAAGCGTCGTCAGGCAGGTCCTGGGAAAACTCGAGCGCGTGTTGTACCAGTGCCGCCTCTGACGTGCCCATATCCATGAGCATGTACGGCGAGGAACCGACCGAGGTATGGAAGAAGTGCAGGTGCGCATCATGGAAACCGGGGCAGATGAATTGCTCGCCGTAGTCGACCACCGGCGTGGCAGCAGGGGCGGCGGCAATCACGTCATCGGGCGCGCCGACTGCGACGATGCGATCACCCGCGATGGCGATCGCCAACTCGCGGGCGGCATCGATGCCGTCTTGGGCGGTAAAAACGTTCTTGGAGCGGATAATCCGATCGATATGCTGCATGGGCATCCCCATCTCTGGCAGGAAATTCAACACCCCCGAGTGTACTCCCCCACTCTTGTTACAAAACCCCAAGCGGCAAACGGCAACTTTACCAGCCCTAGCGGCAGGTGGCATACTGGAGAAAGCCTGTACGATTTTGCGATCGAGCCAGCAAGGAGCAAATCGACCATGACGAAGACCAAGGCACAGCAGATTATGGCGGCAACCGAGGTTCGCGCGGCAGACGACGTCACCGCGGCCATCCAGGATATCGCCGCCGAGTTTGAACCCTACATCATCAAGCAGCGCCGGCACTTCCATAAGCACCCGGAGCTGAGCCTTGCCGAGGAGCGCACGACTTCCGACATCGCCAACCAGCTCGACGCCATGAATATCCCCTACGAGCGTCCGCTCAAGACGGGCCTGGTGGCGACGCTTCGCGGCACCGCGCCGGATGCCTACCGCGAGGACGGCACGCCGCGCCGCCGCATCCTGCTGCGCGCCGATATCGACGCCCTGCCCGTCACTGAGCAGACCGGCGAGGAGTTCGCCAGCGTCAATGAGGGCTGCATGCACGCCTGCGGTCACGACTGCCATATCGCCATGATGCTCGGCACGTTGCAGATTCTGCGCCACATGACCGATGACATCCACGGCGAGATTCGCATCGTATTCCAGCCCAGCGAGGAAAACGGCCAGGGCGCCAAACTCATGATCGGCACGGGTGTGCTCGACGGCGTCGATGGCGCCTACGCCGCGCACATCTGGAGCGAGGTCGACGCCGGTACCGTAAGCTGCGAGCCCGGCCCACGCATGGCAAACACCGACTGGTTCCGCATCGACGTCCGCGGCACCTCGTGCCATGGCGCCATGCCCCAGCGCGGCCACGACGCCGTTATGGTTGCGGCAGAGATCGTCAACGCCCTGCAGACCATCGTCTCGCGCGAGATTAGCCCCTACGAACCCGCCGTCATCACCGTCGGCGAGCTGCACGGCGGCACCGCGCGCAACGTTATCGCCGGCACGGCGTACCTCGCCGGCACGGTGCGCACCTATGGCGACAAAACGCATGAGGAGATGCCCGAGCTTATGCGCCGCATCGTGGAGCACACCGCAGCAGCGCTAGGCGCCGAGGCCGAACTCACCGACTACACCATCGCCAACTACAAGGTCGAAAACGATGCCGCCTCGAGCGAGCGCTGCCGCCAAGCTGTGCTCAAGTGCCTAGGCCCCGCAGGCGAGGGCCATTACCGCGGCACGCTTTCGGGCGAGGACTTCTCGGAGTACCTGCGTCGCGTGCCAGGTGTGCTCGCCTTTGTCGGCGCGCGCAATCCCCAGATCGGCGCCACCTATGCCCAGCACTCCTGCTTCTATAAGATCGACGAGAGCGTGCTCGCCAAGGGCTCCATGGTAGCCGCTCAGTATGCCATCGACTTTTTGGCCGAGCCCACGCAAGAAGAGCTCGACGGCCCCACGATCGCCGCGGTTGCCGAGACCAATCCCGACCTGGCAGCCAAGCTGCGCTCTGCCAAGGCAACGGCCGCCGAGGCCCGCGACGCCATGCACGATGCCCGTACCGCCCGCCATGCCGCAATCAAGGGCATCCACGATGCGCGGGCTGCCGCTCGCCACGAGGAGAAGCATGGCGAGTAGCCGTCACGCCCACCCATAACAACCTGGCTAGAGCAAAGCGAGGGCGAACGTTATCTCAACGTTCGCCCCC
>CABSKX010000035.1 GCA_902478365.1 uncultured Collinsella sp.
CCCCCGCTTATGTGTCGACCGTTTTTCTAACGCGTCCTCCGTCACGACAGGTAAGAGCGAAGGATGGTGAGCCAGCGTGGGGTTTCGAGGTGGATGATATCGGTGGGAACTCCGGCGGGAGCGTGGCCACCAAAGAGCAGGCCCGCGTCTGCCGGGTTGATAAGGCGCACGATCCATACGGCAACGACCAGCACGCACAGAACAATAACCGCAATGTCGATGCCGCGCTTTAGCTTGCTCGACGTCACCTCCTCGCGCACGAACGCGAGCACAAACGCAATCGGCACCACCCAAAACAGCGGATGGTAGGCAAAGGCCGCCGCAAAATCGAGGCGCAGTGCTGCCAGCCAGGCCCTCGTCATGCCACATCCCGGACAGGGAATGCCCGTCATCAGGCGAAACACGCAGCCGATATCGAGCAGGTAGAGTGCGAGCCAGGCGACAAAGAGCGCGCCGATGCAAGAAAGGGCGCGGCGAATGAGTTCCGCCGCGCCCTTATGTCCCTGGGAGCTGTTCACGCCGCTCTTATCGTTAGGCACGAGCGCCAAGACGGACGTTATAAGCCGTTGCCATGGCATTGGTATTCTTGATGATGATGTTCATGGCAAAGATGGAGCCAAGGCCGCACAGCAGCGCGCCGACGATCTGCCACATAAGAACGGTGGTACCGTTCTCCTGGAACATCAGGCCATAGCGAGGAGCATTAGCCTGCAGGCGGTTGCCGATCTTGTAGTACCAGTAGAGTGCGTAGAAGCCGCAGGTCACGAACGACAGCAGGATGAATGCAGCCAGACCCGGTGTGGAATCGCCGTCGTCCTGGCGCATGACATTGATGTCGCGCGCGAGGCAATAGAGGAAGTAATACGAATAGATGCCGCAGGTCACGATGGAAAGCAGGAGCCAGCCGATCACGCCACGGTCGGTCTTAATCGGAGCATAGCCCATCGGGGCGGGTGCAGGCTGCTGAGCATACTGCTGCTGACCGGTGTACTGCTGCTGGCCGGTGTACTGCGGCTGAGGCTGAGGCTGAACTGCCTGAACCGGAGTGGGCTGAATCTGCGTGGGCTGCGGAGCAGGCTGGGGCTGAGATGCAGGCTGCGGCGCGGGCTGCGGAGCAGGAGCAGCGGAGCGGCACCGACGGCAGAACCGCAGACGGGGCAGAATTTGGCATCATCCGAAATGGGAGAACCACAAGTGGGACAGAACATAAGCCTCTCCTTTTCCTAAGGCGTTGCACGCCTTCAAACCTTACATGACTATGTTCTCAACAATAGCCGCGACGTTGTTGCGCAACATTGATCAATTTCCGAGAAATATTGCTGCAACCGTTTTCCCGGGCATTTTCTTGCTTTCGCAGTAGAAAAAGGCACCCCGGGCTCAGTTGCCCAGGGCGCCTCGACCGACTATTCGGTTTGATTGTTTTCGGCAGCAGGATTATCGCCCGGCTCATCCGCCGGCGTGGCAACGGCATTCCAATCGGGCTCCGCAGGCGTCGCCTCGGGTGCCGGGGCAGGTGCCGGAGCAGGTGCAGGCGCGGGTGCCGGGGCAGGGGCAGGCGCAGGGGCAGGCGCAGGGGCAGGCGCAGGGGCAGCACCAGTGGCGGCCGTGGGATTGAACCCCGCAGGAGCAGGCTTCTTCTCACCCGGGAGCACGAACGTCAGGACATCGTCGGTATCCTCATCGGCCCACTCGCTGGCATGGCGCGCGGCCCAGTAGCCAACGGCACGATATTTGAGCATCGTGCCAAACACATTCAGGAACACGGTGACAAAGGCAACGATCATCAGGAACAGGATGAGCGTAATGCCGCCACCCTCGATGATAGCCTCAAGACCCGAAGGACGAGAATAGTAGCCGTAGTAGCCATAGCTGCTAATGCCCAGCGCGGCAACAAAGCCAAAGATGGCGGTGAAAATCCAGGTGATGATATTGGAAACAATGCCCGTCAAAAACTCGGGGAGAATCGAGGCGCAGAACAGCTTGCCCAGGTTGGCCTTATAGGACTTCCAGACCTTCTCGAGCGAAAACGCGCTTTCCACGCGGCCGGCGACTGCAAAGTGCATCACGGCAGCGTCACCAAACATCTTAAAGAAAATGCCCAACACCGCCGATACGATCATGGCAAAGACAAGCAGACCCATCGACCCGATGAGTGCGCCCTCGAGGCCGCTCGAACCGAAGTAATAGTACGAACCAACGGCACCGATCACAGCGCTCTCAAGCACCGAGAACACCACGCCAATCACCGGAATAATGGCCACGAACCCGAGCACGTTCGTAATGACAGACGAGAAGATGCCCAGCCCAAAGGAGGTCGAGCGCAGCAGCGGACGCTCCATGCCGTTATCGTCCTTGAGCGACAGGTCGCGACCCCACTCGATAGCAAAGCCAGCGCCGCACACGCTTGCCACGTAAGCGAGCAAAAAGCCAATGGCCGCCGCGATGCCACCGATAACGGGGATAAACAGCACCAGCACCGACACGACGCAGATCAGCGCCGGCAAAAAGGCAATCTGGCATACGCGAACCAGGGCGCCGGGAACCTTAATCATGTCGTTGAAGGCCTGAGCCATGCAGCCCTTGGGCACGTTCATAGCCGGCTGGGGCGCAACGAACGGCTGCGGCTGCGGCTGGGCAAACGGCTGACCCTGCGGCTGAGGTTGAGCTTGCGGAGCGGGGCCGGTGGCCTTGGCCTCGGTATTAGGGGCACCGCACACGCCACAGAACTTGTCGTTATCGCCCATGGGGGCGCCACACTGCGAACAGAACATCGAAATCATCCCTTCGTATCTAGAGCGAATCACCTGGATCGCAAACGATGTCTTTGGCAACATTATCGCCCAATGTGGGGACAAATACCCCAAGATGACCGATTTGCAACGTAGGCGGCTTTATTCAATGATTCGAAGGGTATATCCGCGCTAGTTCGTGCCGCGGAAGCCCTTGCCCACGATCTCGGAGCTGTCAACGATCGTGATAAACGCATCCGGATCGATATCGCGGGTATAGCGGCGCAGCTGCACTGCCTCGCGACGGCTCAGCACGCTCATGATCACCGTGACGCACTTGCCCGAGAAGGCGCCGTAGCCACGGCTGATCGTTGCCGTGCGGTTGAGATGCTTGACGATAAACTCCTCGACTTTGCGCGGTTCGGCGCAAATAATCGTACAGACCTTGCGCAGGTGGATGCTCTCGATGGCCTTATCGACGACGAGCGTCTTGGCAAACAGACCAAGCACACAGTACAGGCCGACGCGCGGGCCATACAGGAAAGCCGCGATGGTCACGATGCCGATATCGACCAGCAACAGGGCACGGCCGATCTCAAGCGTCGTGCGACGCTTGAGGATCATGGCAAGGATGTCGGTGCCGCCCGTCGAGGCGCCAATGTCAAAGACAATGGCACTGCCCAGCGCCGGCAAGATGACGGCAAAACACAGGTCGAGCCACATATCGCCCGTCATCGAAACATCCGTCGGAATGAAGAGCTCAAACAGCGAGACGTAGGCCGAAAGCGCAAACGAGGCAAAGACGCTCCAAAGGATTGCCTTGCGCTCCAAAAAGATAAAACCCAGGATGACCAGGACCGCGTTGATAATCCACATAAATACGCCGACGGGCAGAGTCGGGAACAGCGTGGAAAGAATGACCGACACGCCCGAGGTGCCGCCGAAGGCAAAGTGATTGGGCGTTTTGAAAGCCACGATGGCAAAGGCCGTGAGGATCAGGCCCAGATTGAGCTCGGCAAAAAAGCGCGGAAAGCCTGGCTCCTGACTGCGCTTGCGGCCGGCGCGCTCGCCACGTTCGATATCCTCGCGACCGACGACGCGCTCCATCGGCACCACCGGAGGACGATGCACCTCCTCGGCGGCACGCGACGCCGCCTCTGCCGCAGCGGCTTCAATCGCCCATGCCTTGCTTTCGGTCTCGTGTTCGTCGGCCATTACGGCAACCCCTCGTTAACAATTTGGAAACAATGCGCCCATTAGGGTAACGCGGAACGCGAAGATTGCAACCCTTAGTTAGACGAGCGGTATGACTAGATCGAGGCTATATAGAAAACGGTCGACCGCGCTTTTGCTTGCGCTGTCGGCCGTTTGACGTTTTCGCAGATAAAACCTGCCAAAACAAACATCCCTTTTTGGAAGGTTATTCGTGCTGGCTGGTGCGGTGCTCGTACTCCTCGGGGGTGATGACATCCTCGATGCGCAGGTTGACGCCCGCCACCTCAAGGCCGGTCATCGCGGCAAGGCGCTCGGTGACACGTGCCTTAACATCGTCGAAGATCGCGGGCGCATAGGCGCCGTACTCGATGATGACGGAGATGTTGACGACCACGCGATTGTCATCGGTGACCTCGACCGTCACGCCCTTGGTCAGATTCTCGGCACCAAACTGCTCCTGCACAAAGTGCATGAGGTTACCCTTCATGCCCAGAACGTGCGGAACCTCGCGGGTGGCCATGGCAACGATCTTCTCGATCACGCCGTTGGAATAGGTCAGCGAGTCCTCGGACTCGTCCGTTTCCTCGTCGTCCTCGTCCGCATCGGACTCTGCCTCTGTCTCGGCGAGGGACTGACCTTCGAATTCTACATCCTCAGCTTCGGCGACGGCCTCATTCGCCTCGAGCTCGGTATCGGCCACATCGACCTTCGTATTAAAAGCCATGGTTCCTCCTTATGCCTGCCGCGGATGCGACAGTCGAATACATATTAGCGGCCGCTAAACAGACGGCCGAAGAAGTTGACGATCCCGTTCTCGCCGTCGCGAATTTGGCCGATCACGGCGCCGATCAGCACGAAGAATGCAATGACGAGCGTGTCCCACAGGCCCAACGTGAGCACCAACACGGCGAGGATAAAGCCAGCGACGGCACCGAGCGTGGTGTTGGGATGACGCACAGCATAGCTCCAGATGGCAGCGCCCGTACCCTTGATGAGACCCATAGCCTCGTCAAAGTCGTTGGCGGCGCTGTCGCGCTGCTCGCCGGCCTCGGGCTTGGTGTCGGTGGTCTCGCCTGCCGGCGTAGCGTTCTGGTCGATCGTCAGGCGCGGCGTGCGGGCGGTCTTGTCTTGGTTGGTATCACTCACCGGAAACCTCCACGGTCTGGACGGTAGTCTTGGACGGCAAAAAACGGACGCGCGCGGTCGTGCCCGGCGTGCCGAGCATGGTGTCGCAGGCCTTCTCGATGCGCTGCTGCATCGAGGTGGCAAGAGCGGCAACGTCCTTGTCATCGAGCGCGATGGCCTCGACCTTAAAACGAATGCGCGACTCGTCGGAGCCTTGAACGCGTGCCTCGATATGCTCAACCATCACGCGATCATCGCACTCTGCCGCGGCACGGGCGCACGAGGAAAGCGCTGCGAGCGTGACCTCGATATTGCGCTCCCCCGCCGGATGCACGCAGGACGGCTCGCGACGCGCGAACATCAGGCGGAAAAAACCGATGAGCACGCCAAGCGCCACGATAGCGGCGCACACCGTAACGACGACGCGAGGCATGGTGTCACGCAACAGCAGCATAAAGCGATACGTATACGGTCCCCAGAACTGGCAGACAAGCGTACCCAGCGCCACGATGGCGGCGGCAAGGTACACGATCGCTAGGGCTCGTTTGAGTACGCGCACGCGCGCTCCCTTCAGGTTTCGGTCCACAGAATGCAAAACGGTTCGCATCATTATAAAAGAGCCGGGTCCGGTGCCATACGCACGCGGATCCGGCTCATCTATTCCACGAGGCTTGCATGCTCGCTTCATTATGCCCAGATATGCACGGCTTAACCCGTGTGGGCGCTACTCCTCCTCGAGGGCAGCGATGACCTCGTCGGTCATGTCCATGGTGCTGTAGACGTCCTGGACGTCGTCGAGCTCCTCAAGACGGTCGATGAGGCGCTGGACCTTCTTGGCGTCGGTACCGGAGACCTCGGTCGGGGTGGTCGGGACCATGGTGGTCTCGGAGCCCTTGACCTGGACGCCCTGCTCCTCGAGCGCCTTGGAGACAGCCATGACGTCGTTAGCAGCGGTCCAGACGATCCACTCCTCGCCGGCGTCCTCGTAGTCCTCGCCACCGGCCTCGGCGATGGCCATCATGAACTCATCCTCGTCACCGGCAGGACCGTTGGCGATCATGGTCTCCTTCTTGGCGTTCTCGTCCAGGATCTCCTTGGCGACGACGATCTGGCCCTTGCGCTCAAACTGGAAGGCGACGGAGCCCGAGGTGCCCAGGTTACCACCAGCGTGGGAGAAGGCGGAACGGACATCAGCGGCGGTGCGGTTGCGGTTGTCGGTCAGGCAGTCAACGTAGACGGCGACACCGGCGGGACCGTAGCCCTCGTACACGATGTTCTCGTAGACGGCGGCATCGGCACCCGAACCGAAGGCCTTGTCGATAGCGGACTTGATCTTGTCCTTGGGCATGGACTGAGCCTTGGCCTTAGCAACGGCAGCGGCGAGGCTGGCGTTGTTCTCGGGCAGCGGGTCGCCGCCGAGACGGGCAGCAACGGTGATGTTGCGGCTCAGCTTGGAGAAGAGGGCGGAACGCTTGGCGTCCTGCGCGCCCTTACGATGCTTGGTTGTGGCCCACTTAGAGTGTCCGGACATACGTGTCTCCTATCGGTTTCGACCTAAAGCCCAGCGCAGATGCTCGGGCAATATAAACAAACGTCGTTATGATATACCTACTGGCCTGCGAGATAAACCCCAAAATGAAGGCGTCGTGATGATACAGCCCCTTGGTGCAAAGCAACCTGCCCCCTTTGCACCAAATTAGGACCAGAGGAGGTCGCTGCGGGTGATGGTGGCGCCGATGGCAAAGGGCATGCAGGCGATGACCGGATACAGGTAGCGCATGTAGGTCGAGCCGTTGCAGGGACCAATCAGGCACACGGCGAGCACGCCCAGCAGCGGCACCCAAATGGCCAGCCCACGCCACGAATGGCGACGTAGCAGATAGACCACCACGGCGATCATGATCCACACATAGGTGGCCGAGCTCATGGTGAGCGAGATAAACGGGATGCGTTGTACTGCCACGCGATACAGGTTGATCAGGTGGTCGCACCAGCGCACAACCTTGCTATCGACCGGATGGAAGTCAAAGTACTTGAGGTTATCGGGCTTCGCCATGATCTCGGCACTGCGCGCCGTGCTGTAGACCCATGCGTCGCGAGCGCTCGGATAAAAATACCCATAGTAGTTATTGATGAGCGCCGAGATATAGCACTCGGGGTCCTTTTTGAACATCTGGGCCCACACCTTAAAATAGGCCTTGATGTCCTCCTGCGAGGCGTACTCATTGAAGCAGTTTTTGACGGCATCCGACTTATCCGGGTTGTAACGGCGGCCCAGGTTCTCGTACTTGAGCACACGGTCGATCACGGCACGCTCTTCGTCGGTCACCAAGCCGTCGCAAGGAGCCTCCACGATGGTGCCGTCCTCCTTAACCGTGGGGTTGACGCCCGAGTTGAGGCCGTCGTGCTTTTGGACGAAACGAGCCGTCTGCTGGAACGGAATCGAGAGGATTTCGCGCTTGGAACCAGGCGTGATGTCGTGCGCCGGCATAAAGACCTTGGTGAAGTACATATTGGAGGCAAGGCAGAGCGCAAGCACCGCAAGAACTCCCACCCAGCGGAAACGCGGGGTGGCGCCCGAAGGCGCAGCACCAGCCTGCTTGGCTGCACGACGAGCCACATGCACGTCCCATGCGCAAAGCGCCGCCGCGATTACGCATGCCGCCAGGGGAAACACCAGGCCGCCGTTACGCAGAAACGTGGAGCCCATGGCGCCCAGAGCAAGCAGCAGCCAGTCGTGGCGCGCAAAGAGCACGGGGGCTTTCTCGCCCGTTCGCTCGACATTGGCATCACGACGGGGCAAGCCACATGCCACGAGCTTGACGGTCTGTACCAGCAGCACCAAGAACGCGTCGGCAAAGAGCACGTCTTTGGTGAGCAACGCCGCGTAGTTAGAGAACATCGGCATAAACACAAAGAACAGCAAGATCACGCCGCGGACCGGCAGGCTCACGCCCAGCTTGCGCAGCGACGAGATGGAATAGGCCATGCAGGCGGCCGTAATGACGAACTGAGCGCAGGTGTAGATGGCAAGACCTGCGTTGGCGCTGTTGAACAGTGAAAGCCCCAGCTGGACGCACGAACCGATGATAGCCGTGTGCACCACGGGATGATGTCCGTTGAGCAACACATTGGGATTGAGCAGACGCAGGTAGTCACTCGTGCCGTTGGGGTAGTTGAACCACTGGCGAATCTGCGCACCCGTATCTCCCATAAAAAGGCCGGGCAGCGAAGCGATGAGCGTGGGCGCCCAGGCGACCATAAGCACCAGGAAGGGCCCGGCAAAGGGATGGACCGAGAGCACGGCGTGAGCCACACGCCATACGCGGCCAAAGTGCGCTTCGGAAAACGGAATGCGCCGAGAGCTCAACCAATCTAGACACTCAAAAGCCAGGTAGAAAGCAACGACCGCCAAGAGCATCCAGCCCGCACCGCCTATCCAGGCACAGATAATGCGGGCCTTGTCGCCGAGCACGATCTCGGCCGAATCGGTGAGGTCGTAGCTGCGGCCAAACACCATGCAGACGGCAAAGAACAGCGACGGAAGGATCACCGAGGGACGCCAAGCGTCGCCGCGGCCAAAGAATACGTAGCGAAACGGCAGCGTAAGCAGGCAGGCAAGCGCAAGCAGCATGACCGCGTCGGTATGGCCGGCAAACGAGAGGAGCACCTCGTAGCACACGTACAGCATGCCCGAGGCTTTGGGGTCAATCGCCAAGACCGCGTTGCTCGACACCGGGGCGGGATCGATGGAAAACGCCGTGGTCGCCAACAGCGCGAGCAAAAATGCGATGAGCGTCTGCTTGGCGGGATAGCGCTTAAACCAGACGATGCGGGCAGCGTCGCGCGCAGCCGTTGTGGAGAGGTCGGAATCCTTCACAGTCCGAAAGCCTTTCTAGAAACCTATCAAACTCGGCAAAACCACCACAAAGGTGCCTGTCCCCTTTGTGGTGGTTTTGGTGGTTAGGCGTCGAGGTAGATGCGCTGGGGCTGGTTGCGGCGACGGGCGAAGATGATGAGCGCCAGACCGGCGATCACGAGCGGCAGGCTCAGTAGCTGACCCATGGTGATGACGCCGCCCAGCAGATAACCCAACTGGGCATCGGGCACGCGCACGAACTCAACGAGAAAGCGGACGATGCCGTACCCCATCACGAACACGCCCATAAACGTGCCTTGGGGCAGTAGCGGCTTTTTGCGGCTGAGCACCTGCAGAATGCAAAAGAGCACGATGCCCTCAAGAAATGCCTCGTAGAGCTGGGAGGGATGACGCGGCATATCGCCCGCGGTGCCACCGAAGACCACGCCCCAGGGCAGATCGGTCGGCTTGCCCCACAGCTCACCATTGACAAAGTTGGCACAACGGCCCAGGCACAAGGCCAGCGGCGCGCCTATGACGGCAAGGTCTGCCAAAGTCCATGCGTCGAGCTTGTACATGCGGCACACGAGCACGCCGCCGATGATGCCGCCCACCAGGCCGCCATGGAAGCTCATGCCGCCTTCATTGGTGGCAAAGATCTCGATCGGATGCGCCCAGTAGTAGCCGTCGCCGTAAAAGATGACGTAGAACAGGCGGGCGCCAATGATAAGGCCAAAGACCACGCCGACCACGACACTCGTCAGGTCGTCGACCGTAATGTCAAAACCCCAACGGCGCTGCGTGCGGTACATGACGACCGCCGTGAGCAGAGCTCCGACCACATAGGCCAAGCCGTACCAGTAGATGGTGATGGGCCCCGCCGAGATGGCGACGGGATCAAGCATATGGTAGAGGTCGTTGAGCATATCGGTCCCCCTGCTCCCTACATACAAATGCGGCCGCGGGCCTTGCGCTCGCAGCCGCATATTTGGGCGTAACGTCTATGCGGAGTATGCCGTCCGCAGCTTTCGGATCTTAGAACGGCGCGTACTCGTCGTACAGATCGTCGGTCTCGCCGGAGGCATTGATCTGCTCAACACGAGTAACGCCGGGCACATGCTCCTTGAGGATACGCTCGATACCCATGGACAGGGTCAGTGCGCTCATAGGGCAGCCGGCGCAGGCGCCCTGAAGCTCAAGCTGGACGACGCCCTCGTCGTCGACGCCTACATACTCCATATCGCCGCCATCGGCCTGCAGGTTGGGGCGGATCTCTTCAAGAACCTTCTTAAGCAGCTCTTCGTTAACAGCCACAGGGGCTCCTTTCTCACAATAACGCGGGCACGCCCGCGGACAGGGGCTATGTTACTACAGCCATGTACCCGCTTAGGCGCCAGCCATGCGTGCGGACACGACTTTCACGAGTAGTCAATTTGGGACAGGGCTTTTAGCTGCTTTTGCCGACGCCCGGCGCTAGCACACGCCGCCGCTACTGCTGAGTTTGTTCCCCGGTGCCAATGTGGACATCGACGATAACCTGGCGGTAGCTAATGCCGCAGGAGTCGAGAATGCGACGGCTGATGCGGCCGTCGTCGGTGTCGGCGTACTTATTGTCCAGGTAGACGACCTCGCCCACACCTACCTGCGCCAGGATTTTGGCGCAGTCATGACATGGGAACAGCGTGACGTAGACCGTGGAACCCTCAAGGTCTTTGAGCGAGCCGCGGTAGTTGAGCACGGCGTTGGCTTCGGCATGGACTACGTAGTTATGCTTGTCCTGCAGCGGGTCATCGCTCGTGCCCCACGGGAAAAAGTCGTCGTTGAGTGCCGAGGGCGTACCGTTGTAGCCCACCGAAAGGATGCGGTGGTTGGTGCTGGCGATGCACGCGCCCACCTGCGTGTTGGGATCCTTGCTGCGGCGCTGCGCGGCGATGGCCACGCTCATAAAAAACTCGTCCCAGCTAATAACGTCGCGACGCTTGCCCGACGCGGTTTGATGAAGATCGTCCGACATGGCAGACACCTCCGAAATCGCAATAGTTTGACCCATTGTAGCAGGTGAAAGGTGGGGCTGTTTCCTCTCCCGCCGACGTCCTCGACTTTATGCGCGGCGAGGCTTTTGGTTGATGCGGTACAGCTCGGCGAGACCCCGCAGCGTCAGCGCGTCGTCTACCGTCAGGCTGTGGCCGACCAACGCCGCGAGCGCCTCGGCATCGTCGCCGGTAATGACGATGGGCACGCTGCCCTCGCCCGCTGCCTTGGTCGAGCGCATCTCGGCAAGCACCATGTCGAGCATGCCGTCGATGCGGGCCACCTCGCCCAGAACCACGCCCGAGCGCATGGCCTCACGCGTGTTGCGGCCGATGACGTGTGTCGGCGCCGAGGGCTCGACCTGAGGCAGGCGCGCTGCTGCCGCCGAAAGCGAGCGGGCGCCGAGCGCCAGCCCCGGCGCGATAACGCCACCGACAAAGGTACCGTGCGCGTCGATGACCTCGATATTGGTCGTGGTGCCCAGGTCGATCACAATGCACGGCGAGCCGAAGACGGCGCGGGCCGCCACGGCGTCGGCGATGCGGTCGGGACCGATCTCGGCCGGGTCATCGTAGTGCACGGGTATGCCGGTCTTGAGGCCCGGCCCCACGGTGAGCACGCGCCCCGTGCAGGTACGGGAAAGCGCTGCCTTCCACGGGCGCTCGAGCGCCGGGACCACACAGCTCAGCACAGCCGCGGCGGGCACAAGCGCGCCCGGCATGCCCGCATCGGCCGCCAGTGCGGCCATGACCTGCACGAGACGCATGCGCGCCTCGTCTGCTGTGATGCTCGACGGCGTGGTGATCTCGCACGTCGCAAGCGGACATTCCTGCGCCGCGGCCGAATCCTCGGCAAACAGGCCAAAGCGAATGAACGTGTTGCCCACGTCGACCGTCAATATATATGCGCACCCATTAAGCATCGTCGGCGCTCCTTTCGTCTGCCCAGCAGTATATCGCCTACCTAAACCAGCCATCCCAAAATGACTAGCTTGCGGCTATACTGGTGCGCGGTCGTTTGCGAGCTCACGCGGCGGCCCTTGGTAACCCGACTTCCCGCGCCGTATCCGTAGCGGCGCTCCCGGGGGAAGCGGATATACGCAAAGGAGTTCTATATGAGCAATCCCTCGAACCGTGCTTCGATGCGCGGGCAACTCACGCTGCGCGGCGTCGTCATCGGCGTCCTTGGCTGCGTGATCATCACGGCAAGCTCGGCTTACACCGCCCTCAAGATGGGCGCCCTCCCCTGGCCGATCATTTTCGCTGCCGTCATTTCGCTGTTCTTCCTGAAGCTCATGGGCAACGCCAGCCTCAACGAGGCAAACGTCACCCACACCATCATGTCTGCAGGCGCCATGGTCGCCGGCGGTCTGGCGTTTACCATCCCGGGCGCCTGGATGCTGGGCTATGCCGACCAGATCAGCTGGCTCGACATGTTTATCGTGGCACTCGCCGGCACCATCTTGGGCCTTCTGGCGACAGCACTCATCCACCGTCACTTTATCGTGGACGCCGCGCTTGAGTTCCCCACCGGCAACGCCGCAGCTCAGACCCTGCGCGCGACCGAGGCCGGCGGCAAGACCGGCAAGCAGCTCTTTGGCTCCATGGCCATCGCAGGCATCTACAGCGTGCTTCGCGACGCTTTGGGCGTGGTACCCAGCATGCTGTGCACGCTCAATATCCCCGGCGTGACCTTTGCCATCTACAACTCGCCCATGCTGCTGTCCATCGGCTTTTTGGTGGGCTTCGCCCCCGTCGCCTTCTGGTTTGCCGGCGCGCTGCTGGGCAATTTTGGCATCATCGTTGGCGGCACCGCTGCCGGGCTGTTTGACGTTATGACCGCGCAGGGCATCGTCAAGTCCCTGGGTATGGGCCTCATGATGGGCTTTGGCGTCGCCGTCGTCCTCAAGGACATCTTGCCGCAGGTCGCCGGTATCGTCCGCGGCCTCGCCGCCGACAGCTCCACCGACACCGACGAGCAGTCGCTCATCTCGGGCTCCCTTAAGCTCGACGCCGGTATCATCGGCCTGGGCGCTGCCGCCATCGCCGTGATCATCGCCATCGTGCTCGACCTTGGCCCCGTTCCGGCCGTCATCGTCACGCTGTTCACCTTTGTCACCACCATCATGAGCGCGCAGAGCTGCGGCCAGACGGGTATCGACCCCATGGAGATCTTCGGCCTCATCGTCATGCTCATCGTTGCCGCCTTCGCGCAGCTCGCTCAGGTCAAGCTGTTCTTTATCGCCGGCATCGTGGCCGTGGCGTGCGGCCTTGCGGGCGACGTCATGAACGACTTTAAGGCCGGCGCCGTGCTGGGCACCAACCCGCGCGCACAGTGGGTCGGTCAGGCCATCGGCGGCATCGTGGGCGCCCTGGTCGCCGCCGCCGTCATGGTCGCGCTCGTCACCGCCTATGGTCCGGACGCCTTTGGTCCCGACAAGAGCTTCGTTGCCGCGCAGGCAAGCGTGGTCGCCACCATGGTCTCGGGCATCCCGAGCGTGCCGTGGTTCGCAGGCGGCTTTATCGCCGGCATCGTCATGTACTGGCTCGGCATTCCGGCCATGATGATCGGCCTGGGCGTGTACCTGCCGTTCTACATGTCGCTCACGGCCTTCCTGGGCTCCTGCGTCAAACTCGCCTACGACAAGTGGGCCGCTCACCGCGACGCCGAGGCCGGTCTTTCGGACGAGGAAAAGGCCGCCAAGGACGCCGCCTTCCAGGAGCAGGGCTTGGTTGTCGCCAGCGGCCTGCTCGGTGGCGAGTCCATCGTCGGCGTTATCCTGGCGTTTGTCTCTGTTGGCCTGAGCCTGCTGGGCTAAACCCAACAACAACGTACCCGTACAGAGCGCGGAGTCGGAGACCATCCGGCCCCGCGCTTTTTTGTATCTGCCGAAACCCTCAGCAGTACTCGCATGTGGCGTGTCTTCCTTTGCCTGCTCGCCTAAGTTCCCTGTCAAGATGACCGCCCCGCCCGTCACGGTGTAGAGTACATGCTGCGAACGCACCCGCGTTCCTACGGCAATACGAGGTGGACATGGAACTCGATAAACAACAGCTCAAGCGACTGCGCGAGCGCCATCATCGGCGCCATGGCATCCGCCCCGCCCACAGCGAGGCCATGGAGAACGCAAGCCGCTTTCTAAAGCGGGCATTCAACATTCGCGAGGGCCGTGCGCCCTACCACGTGATTCGCAAGCGCTTTGTAAACGGGGCACGCCTGACCGGCTCTCACCTGTGCATCCTCATCATCGCTATGCTCATCGCGAGCATCGGCCTCGATATCGACTCGGACATTGCCATCGTGGGCGCCATGCTCATCTGCCCGCTCATGGGCTCGGTCCTTGCCATGGCATACGGCATCGCCACGCTCGACCGCGAGATCACCCTTGAGGCCGTCGCGAGCTTGGCTCTACAGATGGCCTTTTGCCTGGTCACGTCCACGTTGTACTTTAAGCTCTCGCCCCTTGGCACCGCCACGGCCGCCATCATCGACAATTCGACACCGACTGTGTGGGACCTTGCCGTCGCGCTCGCGGGCGGCTTTGCGGGTGGCCTGGGCAACTCGCGCGACCAGGAACCCGCCACGCTCATCGCCGGGGTGGCTGTGGCGACCGCGCTCATGCCGCCCCTGTGCGCGGCGGGCTATGGCATCGCCATCGCAAGCGGACCACTGTTTCTCTCGGCGCTTTATGAGTTTGGCATCAACGTGGTCTTTATCGCACTGGCCGCCGAAGCCGTGCTGCTTCTTTTGCGCGTGCCGCTCAAGCGCGACCTGAACGGCGACGGCATTGTAACTGCCGAGGAAAATGCCGAGGTCGATGAGCTATCGCGCAAGGTGCGCCTCCGCATCATCGTGGGTACGGTGATCTTTGCCATCCCCTGCATCGTTATGACGGCGGGGTCTATTGGCTCGGCGCAGGCCGGCGTGCAGGACGGCTACGGCGTCACCGAAACCACGCGCGAGCTTGCGGCGGTGCTGCCAGGCTTTAAGGACTACACCGTCGCCGTCGAGACCTCGGCTACCGAAGGCGACGAGGAGGGCATCGTCGAGCGCGAGATTGTCGCCCATGTGACGACAAGCGAGGCGCTTGGGGCGCACGACCGTCACGTCGCCCGCAAGCTCATCGACCTCAATGTGCCCGAACTCGATCGCGTGGAGTTTGACGTGAAGTGATGCCGGCGCGGGATGAGCGCTCGCACGGACGCAAGTTATGACGAGGCGTAGACGCGATACGGACACGAGCAAATAGCGGGGTCCAGCTCACACCCGCGCCCCGCTCGCCGTTTTATTGCCGTGAATCAACTGGCCGGATTGACATCGCCAGACTCCACCGTAAACGCAGGTTTGGTGCTCACCAGATAAAATCGGGTCACATTGCTATCTCTAAATAGATAGAGCTGGCCTTGCTCGCGTCGGCGTGACATATACGCCACGTGGACCGTACCGAATTCTTCGCCGTTTTCCCTCTTTAACACCAGGATATTGGGGTCGTCCATACGCTTAAACTGCCCGTCTGCGCAGATTCCGTCTTGGTCGACCAGCTGCCATCGACAGTTGTCCTCCTCAAGAAAAGCCAGGGTTTCCCGACTCGTTTTGTCATCCCGGTAGAAACCATCAATGGCAAACCCTTCGGAAGCGCATTCCTGCATATAGGACGTTTCTCGGCTTATAGCAAACAGCCCTGTAGCGCCCAGGAGCACAGCCAGACAGACCACTGCAAGGGTTATCGAAATAGCACTGCGACCCATGTTAGCCCAACCGATAGTTGTTTAACGGAGCGCGAAACATACCCGGAACCTCCGATATCAGGGGGGGACGTCGCCAGCGTATCGCCGCCGCGTGGCGTGCGGAAAAGGCGGCGACTTTGAGCGTATCGTCGGTTTTTCCACGACGGCGTCGGCATCATGACGGTGCCGGTCTCGCCCACCGTCTGAAGCAGGGCCTCGATCACCGGCTGCGCGCCGCCGCACACATACCCCAGCGCGCTGAGCGAGCAATGGACCATAACCGTCTGCCCCACGCGCATACCAACGGCAGAAAGCGCGCCGAGGATATCCTGCTTCAGCACGATTTTCCGGCCCATTGCCACTCCTTTCTATTTCTGGGTCCATCTTCTCACTGTTGGCGGCCGAAAATGATCCGTTTTCCTCCGTCCCCGAGATGTCATTTTTTAGTACTTGAAGAAGCCCTCGCCCGAGCTTTCGCCCAGCCTACCTTCGTCGAGCATTTTCTTGAGGACGGAGGCCATGGCCTTAAAGTTGTAGGGCATCATCATCTTTTTGAGCAGCGGGCTCACCAGGCCCGGGACCTTCTGATACTGCATAACGATGTTGTAGGCCGTCTGGATGCCCACCGTGTCGAACACGCGGAACGGACCCTTGGGAGCGCCGGTGCCGCGCGTCCACGCGAGGTCGATGCTCTTGGGGTCACTCACGCCCGAGACATACAGGTCAAGGCCCGAAAGCAGCCACGGCACCAGCATGGAATTGAGCAGGTAGCCGTTCTTTTCCTTGTTGACGGGAAGCGCCAGCATGCGGATGTCGTTGGCGAAGTCGACGAGCTCGTCGAAGTAGCGCTTGTCAGTTTGGCTCTGGGCCATGACCTCGGTCATGTTGTTCTTCCAGATGGAATTGGCAAAGTGCAGCGACAGGTACTTCTCGGGGCGGCCGGTGTACTTGGCAAAGGTGCTCGGCAGCAGCGTAGAGGAGTTCGTTACGACGACGGTCTTTTGCGGGAGGACCGGGGCGAGCTTCTTGTAGAATTCGATTTTTGCCTGGGTGTCCTCGGCCATAGACTCGATGACCAGGTCGGCGTCGGCCACGGCCTTGGCAAGATCTAACTCCAGCTTGAGCGTAGAGTAGGCACGCTCGACGGCGGCGAGCGCCGTCTCCTTGTCGAAAGGCTGGTCGCTATCGGCGATACCGGCGCACCACTCGCCCGTGCCGTCCGCCATGCCCTCGATAGCAGCGATGTACTCCTCGCGCACATGATCGATCTTGGGCTGGGTGCGGCCGATGCTGCCCTCGCTGCGCAGCCAAATCGTTACATCAAAGCCGCAGTAGGCAGCCTGAAAGGCAATCTGGCTTCCCAACACGCCGCCGCCGGCAACACAAACGGTCTTGTAGCTCATGGGACGGTCCTCTCTTACGTAATTCCATACATGTGTATTTATTCAACCGTAAGGAGGACGCGCGCTGGGGGTGGGTTCTATAAACGGACGGTAATTTGCGGCGAACGGCAACATTTGTTCATTATCTCAGGGTTCCGAGGACGATTTTTTTGTGCCACCGAGACGTCGTTTGCGGAAGTATGCGGCAAATTCCGGAAGCCTTGAGCACACCCCGGTTTTCCGCCAATAAAACCGCAGGTACAGGGCTTGGACATATCTGGTGTGCTCGGCCTATTCAGATTTTGCCGCATACTTCCGAAAATCGATCTTATAAGAGGCGGCAGTGAGGCAATTTACGCAACATATGTCCAGCAAAACGGGTGGTAGCCGGTACGGCTACCACCCGTTTGTCTTATATCCGGCTCGAAGCAGGCCGACTACTTCTTAATGCCGCGCCCCAGGCGCTCAGCGACCGACGCCACGGCACTCTCGTCGACCGAGCCGCAGCTCACACAGCCGTCATGAGCACGCATCTGGCCGGTGACCTCGTCCATCGCGAGCGGCGCCACCTTCTCGAGCTTAAAGCCCTTACCGGCGCGCATGTTCTCCTTTGCCACGCTGATCATGAGCTTAATACGGTTGAGCTGGTTGACCTCGGACGCGCCGGGGTCGTAGTCCACCGCGACGATATTGCTCTCGGGATGCTGGCGGCGCAGCTCCTTGATCACGGCCTTGCCCACCACGTGGTTGGGCAGGCACGCGAAGGGCTGCGTGCAGATGATGTTGGGCGCACCGTGATCGATCAGGTCGAGCATCTCGGCCGTGAGCAACCAGCCCTCGCCCATGTTGTTGCACACCGAAAGCACCGTGCGGGCCTTGTCAGCCATGGTGCCGATGCGCTCGGGCGCCTCAAAGCGGCGGGACTTTTCGAGCATCTCCTCCACCGGCGTACGCATCCAGTCCACGAGCTTGATGAGCGCCTGCATACCAGCGCGCGTGGTAGCAGAGCTACCCAGCTCATCCTTCTGCAGCTCGGCGTTGCTCATGGAGTACAGGAAGAAGTCGAGCAGGCCCGGCACCACGGCCTCGCAGCCCTCGCGCTCGATCACATCGACCACGTGGTTGTTGGCTGTGGGGTGGAACTTGACCAAGATCTCACCGACCACGCCCACGCGCGGCTTGGTGCCCTCGCCCACGAGCGGCATGGTGTCGAACGCGCGGATGGCCTCACGCGCAAGCTTGGTGTAGTTGTGCCTGTTGAACTTGGGCGCCAGCTTGCGGGCGCGCGCCATGTACTCCTCGTAGAGCGCGTTGGCGGCGCCGGGCGTGGCCTCGTACGGGCGGCAACGATAGAGCATCTGCATCATCACGTCGCCAAAGAGCACCGCGTAGACCGCCTGCTTGAGCAGCGCCGGCGTAATCTTAAAGCCAGGGTTGTCCTCGCCGAGCGCCACGGCCGAAAGCGAGATCACCGGAATCTCGGGGTGGCCGCTCTCGCGCAGGGCCTTGCGGATGAGTGCGATGTAGTTGGTGGCACGGCAGCCGCCGCCGGTCTGGCTGATAACCACGGCCGTCTTGGACAGGTCGTATCGACCGCTCTCGATGGCCTCCATGATCTGGCCCGTCACCAGGATCGACGGATAGCAGATGTCGTTGTTCACGTAGCGCAGGCCGGCCTCGACGGCATCGTGGTCAGTCGAGGGCAGCAGCTCCAAGTTGTAGCCAGCACCACGGAACACCTCTTTGACCAGGTCAAAGTGGATCGGTGCCATCTGCGGGCATAGGATGGTGTAGCCCTCCTCGCGCATCTGCTCGGTGAAGGGCACCTTGGGCCATGCGGTCGAAGCACTCTCACGCTGGGCCTCGAACGTGTACTTGCGGCTCGCGAATGCGGGGGCATCCGTGGAGGGCGCCACCGGCGCAGCATCGCCCTGCTCGTAGGCCTCGCCCGCGGCCGTGGCCTCGGCCAAGCGCTCGGCCTCCTGGTCCTTAAGCGCGGCCATGAGCGAGCGGATGCGGATGCGCGCGGCGCCCAGGTTGGACACCTCGTCGATCTTGAGCGCGGTGTAGATCTTGCCGCTGGCCTCCAGGATCTCCTGCACCTGGTCGGTGGTCAGGGCGTCCAAGCCGCAGCCGAAGGAGTTGAGCTGAATCAGGTCCAGGTCGTTGCGCATCGTCACAAAACGGGCGACGGCGTACAGGCGGCTGTGGTACATCCACTGGTCGACGACGCGGATGGGACGCTCGGGCTTCACCAGGTGCGCAAGCGAATCCTCGGTAAAGACCGCAAAGCCAAAGCTCGAGATAAGCTCGGGCAGGGCGTGGTTGATCTCGGGGTCGTTATGGTAGGGGCGGCCGGCGAGTACGATACCGTGGCCGCCGTGATCCTCGACCCACTTAAGGGCCTCCTCGCCCATGGTCTGGATGTCCTCGTGGAAGCGCGCATCGGCCTCAAAGGCAGCGTTGACAGCGGCATCGACCTCGGAGCGCGTGATCTTGGGACCGCGCACGCGACCGCGACCGGCCTCAGCATCGGCCACGCGGTCGACGGCGAGCACCTGGTACAGGCGGCGCTTGAGCTCGGTCTTGTCGTGATACGGCACAAACGGATACAGGAACTCGATGTTCTGCTCGCGGATCTCGTCGATGTTGAGTGCCAACGCCGTGGGATAGCTCATAACGATGGGGCAGTTGTAACAGTTGCCGGCAGTCGGATCCTCCTTGCGCTCCCAGCGCACGCACGGCATCCAGATGAAGTCGACATCGCGGTCGATGAGGTTCATCACGTGGCCGTGGCTCATCTTGGCCGGGTAGCACACGCTCTCGGACGGCATGGACTCGATGCCCGCCTGGTAGGTCTTCTTGCTCGACTGGTCGGACAGCTGCACGCTAAAGCCCAGGCGCGTAAAGAACGCATGCCAGAAGGGGTAGTTCTCGTACATGTTGAGCGCGCGCGGAATGCCGACGGTACCGCGCGGGGCCTCGTCGGGGCTCAGCACCTCGCGGTTAAAGAGCAGCTCATTTTTCTTTTTGAAGAGGTTGGGGGCCTCAGTCTTCTGCTTTTTGTGGCCGGCGCCCTTCTCGCAGCGGTTGCCGGTGATAAAGCGCCTGCCGCCGCCAAAGTCGTTGACGGTGAGCTGGCAGTTGTTGGAGCAACGGCCGCAGCGGACATGCTTTTGCGTCACGGTGAGGTGCGCGATGTCCTCGGCTGAAAGGATGGTCGAGGTGCCATCGGCGCCGGCGCGATCGCGAGCGAGCAGGGCCGCACCATAGGCTCCCATGCAGCCGGCGATGTCGGGACGCACGGCATGAACGCCGGTGAGCTGCTCAAATGCGCGAAGCGTGGCGTCGGACATAAAGGTGCCGCCCTGGACGATCACCTGGCTGCCGATCTCCTTGGGGTCGCGCAGCTTAATGACCTTGAACAGAGCATTCTTGATGACGGAATAGGACAGGCCGGCCGCGATGTCGCCCACCGTGGCGCCTTCCTTTTGCGCCTGCTTGACGCGCGAGTTCATAAAGACCGTGCAGCGGCTACCCAGGTCGACGGGGGCCTTGGCATGGATGGCAGCGTTGGCGAACGCGCGCACGTCCATGTTCATAGACACGGCGAAGCTCTCGATAAAGCTGCCGCAGCCCGACGAGCAGGCCTCGTTGAGCATGATGTGCTCGATGACGCCGTCCTTGACGCGCAGGCACTTCATGTCTTGGCCGCCGATGTCCAGAATGAACTCGACGCCAGGCAGGAACGCCTTGGCGCCGCGCAGGTGCGCGACGGTCTCGATCTCGCCGGAGTCGGCCTTGAGAGCCTCGATGAGCAACGCCTCGCCGTAGCCCGTGGTAGTCACGTGGCCGATGGTGCAGCCGGCGGGGATGTGGTTGTAGAAATCGGCCATGATGACCTTGGCCGTGCCCAGGATGTCGCCGTTGTTGTTGCCGTACCAGGTGTGCAGCAGCTGGCCGTCCTCGCCCACGAGCGCGGCCTTCATGGTGGTGGAGCCGGCGTCGATGCCGATGAACACGCGTCCGGTGTAGCCGTCGAGCTTGCCCTTGGGAACGACTTCCTGGTCGTGGCGGGTCTTGAACTCGGCAAAGTCCTCGTCGGTGGCAAAGAGCGGATCCAGACGCTCGACCTCGGCACCCTGCGTGTCGCCCAAGCTGTCGATGGCCTCGATGAGCTGCGGGAACGTGCTGAGCTTGTTGGACTCGTGCGCCATGGCGGCGCCGCTCGCCACAAACAGGTGAGCGTTTTGGGGCACGATACGGTGCTCCTCGTCCAGATTGAGCGTGAGGTAGAAGCGGTGGCGCAGCTCGGAGAGATACTGCAGCGGACCGCCCAGGAAGGCGACGTTGCCGCGGATGGGACGGCCGCACGCCAGGCCCGAGATGGTCTGGGTCACGACAGCCTGGAAGATGGAGGCGGCCACGTCCTCGGGGCGGGCGCCCTCGTTGAGCAGCGGCTGCACGTCGGTCTTGGCAAAAACGCCGCAGCGGCTGGCGATGGGATAGATGGTGGTGGCGTTGGCCGCGAGCTCGTTGAGGCCGCTGGCGTCGGTGTGCAGCAGGGTTGCCATCTGGTCGATGAACGCACCCGTGCCGCCGGCGCAGGTGCCGTTCATGCGCTGCTCGATGCCGTTATCGAAGTAGATGATCTTGGCGTCCTCGCCGCCCAGCTCGATGGCGACGTCGGTGGCCGGGATGAGGGTCTCGACGGCACGCTTGCTGGCGATGACCTCCTGGACAAACTCCAGGTCGAGCCACTGGGACAGCAGAAGGCCGCCCGAGCCGGTAATGGCGCAGGTCATCTGGGCCGTCGGCAGCACGGTCGCAGCGCCCTCGAACAGGTCGCGGGCACAAGCGCGGACGTCGGTGTGGTGGCGCTGGTACTTGGCGTAGACGATCTGGTTGTCGTCGTTGAGCACGGCGAGCTTAACGGTGGTGGAGCCCACGTCGATGCCCAGGTGCAGGTTGCCGCGGGCGGCCTCGGGGTTGAAGATCGCGCCTTCGGGGGCCTGGGCGGCGGCTACGGGCTCAGCGGCGGTGGCGGGCTCGCTGACGACGGAAGTCTCCCCTGCCACGTTCTTGGCATCGGCAACTGCCTCGGCAACTTTCTCGGCAGCCGCGGTCGCGGCCTTCTGCGCGGCGTCCACCACGGCGGGCGCGGCCTCGCGTGCGGCAGCGACCATGCGGTCCTTGATGCCCTCGACGAGTTTGCTCATTGTCTCTCCTCTTAGTTGTTGGACTCGACGGTTGCGGTGGTGTCGACCGCGTCCTCGAGCTGCAGATTCAATAGCTTCATGCCGTATTCCGGCACGTTGATATCGATGGGTTGGCCATACAGGTCGCCGGGGCGCACAAAGGCGATAACCGTCATAATGCGCGCCATGGTCTCGGGCGATTCGGTGAGCCCACGCTCAAACCAGCGCTGAATCAGGCCGACCTCGGCGCTCACGACGTAGGTGACGTAGTAGTCAAAGAACGTGCCCAGCGCCAGGCCCAAAATGCCCGTCTGCGCACGCGGCACCACGGCCTCACGAGCGGTGTCGATGATCCTTTTAATGAAGGCCTGGTCGCCGCCCGGACCCAGCAGCGCACCGATTAAGTCGCGGTTGGCCGCAAGATAACGCAGCAGCTCAACCGAACCGGGCGCCGGCTCGAGCTCATCGATGTTGTGATAGAGGTCGGGCAGCTGAGCTGCGGTGATGAGCTCAATGCGCTCACGGATCTCGGCCAGCAAGCCATCCTCGATTTGATTGATAAAGTCGGGAATATCGCGGTAGTGCGAATAGAACGTGCGGCGCGTAAGGCCGGCGCGCTCGGTGAGCGACGCGACATTAATGCGCGAAAGGTCGCCGCTTTCGGCAAGCTCGCTGGCAAGTGCCTGGCGAAGGGCACGCTGCGAGCGAAGGGACCGGCGATCGCATTTCTCGAGCTGGGACAAGCGTCCTCCTTGTTACTCAGCCTGTGCGCTATTGCACAGTGCGAGTATTATTGCACACCGTGTGCATCAACACGTAAAGGCAATATTTTGGATGTGACAAAGGGACAGTCCCTTTGTCACATCCAGCGACCGCCTAGGTTGTGCCAGTTGTGCCGGTTGATTTCCGATCTCAGCCGAACACATTGAGCAAATAGGTCATTCCCGCACTT
>CABSKX010000036.1 GCA_902478365.1 uncultured Collinsella sp.
TGTCCATCCTCGCAGTATCCGGTTCTCAAGGTGCACGCCTGCGCTGGTTCCCGGTTGCACCGGGCCGCGCGGCAAGGAGATATATTGCCAGACCGCGAAGCGATGTGGGACGTCAATTCCACTCTTCACAAGTCCTACACAACTTATCGCTTCCTATATAAGTAATAGAAAGGCTGGTGCAGAAATACTGCGCGTATCAGATGATGACCCTTCGGTTAAGAGATATATAAAGATCGGTCACCTGTAAGTGTCTATCTACCCGCGCTTTTGCTATATAAACCAGCGCTTTCGATAAAAAAGAGGGAGTGCCGCGCACAGTGCGACACTCCCCTAGCGATTCAACAGAATCTATTAGGCCTCGAGAGCCTTCTTGGCAATGGCAGCCAGCTCGTTGAAGGACTCGATGTCCTCATAAGCCATCTGGGCCAGGACCTTGCGGTCGAGCTCAATGCCGGCAACCTTCAGGCCGTGCATGAACTGAGAGTAAGAGATGTCGTTCAGGCGAGCAGCAGCGTTGATACGGGTGATCCAGAGAGAGCGGATCTCGCGCTTCTTGTTGCGGCGATCACGATACTGATACTGCAGGGAGTGCTGGACCTGCTCTTTAGCATGCTTGTAAGTACGCGAAGCGGCACCGTAGTAACCCTTCGCACGGTGCATAACGGTACGGCGCTTCTTCTTGGCGGCAACAGCGCGCTTAATACGTGCCATGTTCTATCAACTCCTAGACGGTAAAACGAAAAACGGGAACGCGAACTTAGGCGAGACGCGACTTGATGACCTTGCGGTCGGCAGCGGCGATCTCGGTCTCCTGACGGAAGCCACGCTTACGCTTGGTGGACTTCTTGCTCAGGATGTGGCTCTTGAAAGCCTTGGCGCGCATAAGCTTGCCGGTACCAGTCTTGCGGAAACGCTTCTTGGTGCCGCTGTGGGACTTCATCTTAGGCATGAAATACTCCTTAATCGGTTACAGAACACTAGTTACTTGGTATCGCTTGCCGCTTTATCCTCATCGAAGGCGCCCTTAATCGGGGCGAGCAGCATAAGCATGTTACGGCCTTCCATCTTAGGCTTGGACTCGACCGTAGCGTAAGGCTTGAGATCTTCGGCGAGACGCTCGAGAACGTTAAGACCCTGCTCCGGGTGAGCCATCTCACGGCCGCGGAACATGATGGTGATCTTAACGCGTGCGCCCTTCTTGAGGAAACGCAGAACGTGGCCCTTCTTGGTCTCGTAGTCGCCAACGTCGATCTTGGGTCGGAACTTCATTTCCTTGACCTCGACCTTGGACTGGTTCTTACGAGCGGCCTTGGCCTTCATGGCCTGCTGGTACTTGAACTTACCGTAGTCCATGACCTTGCAGACCGGCGGCTCCGCGTTGGGAGCGATCTCGACCAGGTCGAGACCCTGATCGTCGGCGACGCGCTGGGCATCGCGGATGGCGAACAGGCCGAGCTGAGAGCCATCGACGCCAATCAAACGGCACGAAGATGCAGTGATCTCGTCGTTGATGCGGGTGTCATCAGACTTAGCTATTTTCCCTACCTCCATTCATAAAAAAATAACCCGGCGCTTCTTTGCAACCAGGTCGTACACATAGACATCCTCGGTATGAGGAAGGGAATCTAAGTTGTATGACCAGTCAGCTGCTCATTGGCGCCAAAAGGTGGGAACCCTCGGGTTCCTCTTTAGGGCATTGCGGGAACAACGCCTTGCGAATAATAACACGTGCCGCGCGTTATCACATTACGTACACGAAAAAGGGGGCCTTGACCCCCTTGAAGCGCAGGTGCATGTATGGTGCCCGAGGCGAGACTCGAAGGGCCTTCGCTTCGCGAAGCCCCGGGCTTCGGGCGCATGGCGCCCTCGCCACGCTCCGTTACAAACAGGCCACGGGCCTGTTTGCTTAACGCTCCGCGCGCTCACGCGAGTTCGGCACGAAAAAGGGGGTCTTGACCCCCTTGAACGCTCACTTGCATGTATGGTGCCCGAGGCGAGACTCGAACTCGCACGTTGTTGCCAACGGTGGATTTTGAGTCCACTGCGTCTGCCAATTCCGCCACTCGGGCACGTAATGCGTGAGTTAGTTTATCACAGCTTTCTGTTGATTAGTCCGAAAATGGAACTTCGAGCATTTCGATAAGCTCAACCTTGCGCAACATCTCCCGCTTACGACATCCACGTCCGTCAACCGAGGCCTCGCCCATCTGGTTGTCATAGGGGTCCTCACGCATGCCATCGAAAGCAGGCACAAGCTCAGCCTGGAATCGATTGTTGGCCACCATACGCCACGGGTCGAGATTGCCAAAGTAGTGACGACGACGCCACTCCTCCCCCATCCTGCGTGCCGAGGAACCAAACGATACGTCGGCGTTAAGCCACCCGGTCTGTGGCGTATAGAACTCAGCCCAATCGTGCGGCCCCACCGAATCGGGAGCAACATACAGGCCACTCTGCCAACGGGCAGGAACGCCCGCAATGCGGCACATGGTGATAAACGTGAGCGCCATAACGCCGCAATCGCCGCGGAGCGAGTGTGCACAGTCATCGGCAATAGATCCCAAAAGCAGGTACGGTGGCTGATAGCGATAGTCAATATGCTGTGTCAGGTAATCATAGATAGCACGAGCGCGATCGAGCGGATCCTCGAGCCCGTCAATAACACGCTCCGTCAACTGTCGCAGGTACGGCGTGAACGCAATGTGCGGACGGTCCTCGGAGGTGTCCTCGGGCAGTGGCGCGTCCATACAGGGATGCGATGGGAGCGCGCCACCATAGATATCGCAATAGGCGGCATCGATGTGATAGCGATAGGTCACCGAGAATGAATGTTCAGTCGAAGATATCCAAGAGGCAGTACGAGCCGAAACGTTTTCTGAGGCAACATTCCCCTCCGGCGTCATATCGAGAATCTCGATATGAGACTGTTGACGACAGGCGGCGGCAACGGGTAGCCACGCGCGAACAGTCTCTCCCTCCAGAGCCCCGGGGACAGACACGGATGCCTTAAGCGTGATGACGCGAGTCAACCCGTTTTGCGACTCCATCTCCCTGAGCATCTGGTTACGCAGCGCAATGCCGTCCGCAGAATCGGGACGCAGGCTAGGAACCTCCTTGGGGTACACGCGAAGCGAATCAAGGAAGTTGTCGAGAACGAACAGCTCGCCATCGATAAAGCGCCAGTCAATACGCTTACGATCAATCAGGTCGTCAAACTGCTCTTCGGTAAACTCTGGCCACTCCTCGCGAATCATCGCAATGGCTCGATCACGCGACACCGAAAAATGAAGCGGCGTCTCGAGCATGCGATACCGCTCGGCACGAACACAAGCAGCCAGCGAAGGCTCAGGGTTCTGCTCCAAAAGGCGATCGCAAGCAGCAACAGCCTGCGTCAAATACCCGGCATCCTTAAGACGAAGAATCTCGGGCGGTAGTCCAATATCGAGATGGCGAAAATCATCACAGCAAACATCAACAGAGCAACCAACAGGGCCCTCGTCAATAACCTTCCCATCAGAAGGCAGCACATCAATAACAGCCATACCAAAACTCCAAGTCACTAGAACGCTTGAAGTCCATTGTAGCGAGATAAAAAGAAAGCCCCAATAAAGGAACCCTCAACACCGATAAACGGTACCTATAAAAATGAATTCAGCCTCGCAACCCTGCGGCGTTAAACAAAGGAAGCCCCGTCCCCAGAAACTGTTTCCTTGGCGCGACTTCTGGCGAAGCCAGGTGAGCGCAAAGGAAACAGTGTAGGGGGACGGGGCTTCCGGCGGGAAGTTTAGCGACGCTTACGCCTTGTTGACGGAGCCAAACTCCTCCATGAGCTCCTTGGTGCGGGCAACGATGTTGTCGCGACCAGGCTTGAGGAGCTTGCGGGGATCAAAGCCCTTGCCCTGCTGATCCTTGCCAGCCTCGATGTACTCGCGGACGCCCTTGGCGAAGACGAGCTGCAGGTCGGTGTTGACGTTGATCTTGGAGATGCCCAGGGAGATGGCCTTCTTGATCTGATCCTCGGGGATGCCGGTGCCACCGTGCAGAACGAGGGGCAGGTCGCCGGTCTGGGCCTTGATCTCGCCCAGACGCTCGAAGGAAAGGCCAGCCCAGTCGGCGGGATAGACGCCGTGGATGTTGCCGATGCCGCAGGCGAGGAAGTCGACGCCCAGGTCAGCAATCTGCTTGCACTCAGCAGGATCAGCGAGCTCGCCGCTGGAGGTCACGCCGTCCTCGGTGCCGCCGATGCCGCCGACCTCGGCCTCGATGGACATGCCCTTGGAGTGGGCAAGCTCAACGAGCTCCTTGGTGCGGTCGAGGTTAAGCTGGAAGGTCTCCTCGTGAGAGCCGTCATACATGATGGACGTGAAGCCGGCCTCGATGCACTTGAAGCAGTCCTCGTAAGAACCGTGATCGAGGTGAAGGGCGACGGGAACGGTAACGCCCGTGGCCTCGACGGCAGCCTTGACCATGTCGGCGCAGACCTTGAAACCGCCCATCCACTTAGCGGCACCAGCGGTGCACTGAAGGATCAGCGGAGACTTGGCCTCCTCGGCGGCCTGGAGAATAGCCAGGGTCCACTCGAGGTTGTTGGTGTTGAAGGCACCGAGACCGTACTTGCCGGCCTCGGCCTTCTTGAGCATGTCTGCTGCGTTGACGAGCATAAAAGAAACCTCCTGTAAGGTTGCTCCGATAACGCCTGTGATTTTACCACGGCGCACCCGAGCATAAACGTTCGTTTGTTCACGAATATCGTCCAAACAGACTTTTTTGACCGTTTGCCCTACGAAATTGACCCGTTGGGGAAAAATAGCTTGACGTTTGGACGCTTCTCGTGCTTCAGAAGCCGACTGTAAAGCTACACCTGCATGAAAGGGTTCTGCATGAGCTCGCGTGCCATGGTGGTCGAATCGCCATGGCCGGTTAGGCAAACGGTATCGGGCGGGAGAAGCCGGGCGAGCTTGGAGAGCGAGCGCAGAATCGCCGCCTCGTCTCCTCCAGAAAGATCGGTGCGGCCGTGCCCACCCGGAAACAGGGTGTCGCCCACAAAGGCAATGTTCCCCTGCTCGGTGGCAGCAAACAAGACGATTCCGCCCGGCGTATGCCCTGGTGTCTCGATCACCTGCAGGCAGATATCGCCCACCTCGAGAGTATCGCCCTCGGCGAGCAGGCGCGTCGGCTCCCCAGGGTCGGGCGTCTCAATGCCCCACATAGCTCGCTGTTCCTCGATGTTCGCATGCGGCACCGCCACATCCTTAGCACACAGCTCATACTGACAACCCTCGCCAACGGTGGTTCGCACGCCGGCAACACCACCAACATGATCGGCATGGCCGTGAGTGCATACGGCACCAAGCATGCGTACGCCGGGATGCTTGGCTCGAATATGCTCTACCAAGCGCTCGCCGTCCCATGCGGGGTCGATAATCACGCACTCATTGTCCGAAATAGCAGCATAGCTATTGGTCTGAATGGGACCATTTACGAGCGTCTCGATCTCGACCGATCCCTTGGGAGTTACATCCAAGGACACAGCACTCATGTCCCTCTCCTCTCTATAGAACTCGAGGCATCGAACGATGCCTCGAGTGTAGCGAATATCGATAATGTGGCACGTTCGTCGCGACTATACGCGGCGCTTAAGCTGGGCTCCACCCTCGCCGGGCATCAGGCGGCGCGCGTCGTAGACCGAGTCAACGCTGCTGATAGAGGCCAGCAGCGGATCCAGCCCACTCGCGTCCGAGATCTCGACCATAAAGCGCAGGGTTGCAATACCCTCGCGGTTGGTCGAGGTGGCGGCAGAAAGGATATTGCCGCCCGCATCGCCAATGGCAATGGTGACATCCTTGAGCAGACCCATGCGGTCCAGGCACTCGACCACGATCTCGACCTGGAAGAGGGTGTCGGCAGCGCCGTCCCACTCCACTTCGATCATGCGCTCGGGATGCTCCATAAGACCCTTGACGTTGGGGCAGTTGGCGCGATGCACCGAAACGCCGCGGCCGCGCGTGATGAAGCCGACGATATCGTCGCCCGTCACCGGATTGCAGCAATGCGCCAGACGGACCAGCAGCCCGCTGTTGCTCTCGCCCTTGACGAGAATGCCGTTGCTGGCGCTCTTGCCGCGCTTTTGCGGCTTGCGGTTGGAGCCTCGGGCCGGCTGTTTCACGACCTCGGCGATAGCCTCGGCCTTGGTGAGCTGTTCCTCGGGCTTGGGGTCCAAGATTTGCTCGACCTTGTTACCCACAGCGCGCGGGGCAACCTTGCCGGCGCCCACGGCGGCAAACAGGTCCTCGAGCTGCTTGAAGTTCAGCTGCTCCGCCACGGCGTTGAGCGCACGCGTGGATCGCGGCGTAGAGATGCCATACCCGCGCTTGCGCAAGTCCTTGGCCAGTATATCGCGGCCGGCAGCAGCGTCGTCGTCCTTGGTCGCGGCGGCAAAATAGCGGCGGATCTTTGACTTGGCGGAAGGTGTCTTAACGATCTTGAGCCAATCACGAGACGGCTTGGAACTCTTGTTGGTCAGGATTTCAACGCGGTCGCCCGTCTTGATCTCGTGCGTGAGTGGGGCCACCGCGCCGTTGATCTTAGCGCCGACGCAGTGATTGCCCACCTCGGTGTGAACGGCGTAGGCAAAGTCGAGCGGCGTGGAGCCGGCACGAAGCGCCATGACCTCGCCCTTGGGCGTAAAGACGAAGATCTCTTGATCGAAGAGGTCGACCTTCAGCGAATGCAGGTATTCCTTGGCGTCGGTGATCTCATCAGACGCAGCCCAATCGAGCGAATGCTTAAGCCAGTTGATCTGATCGTCCAAACGTTGAGCGTCATTGGTCTTGGAAGCAGACGATCCGCCCGATTTCTTATAGAGCCAGTGGGCGGCAATGCCGTACTCGGCCTGCTCATGCATCTCATAGGTTCGAATCTGAATCTCGAGCGGACGAGCCGTGGGACCGATAACCGTCGTGTGGAGCGACTGGTAGTTATTGACCTTGGGCATGGCGATATAGTCTTTAAAGCGACCGGGCATGGGGTGCCACAGCGTATGCACCGCGCCGAGCGTGGAGTAGCAATCGCGCACCGAATGGGTGATGACGCGCAGCGCCACCAGGTCGTAGATCTCGGAGAATTCCTTGCCCTTGCGCTTCATCTTTTGGTAGATGGACCAATAGTGCTTGGAGCGGCCATTAATCTGGAAGCCCTCCAGGCCAATGCGGTTGAGCTCGTCGGTGAGCGTCTTGATGGTCTCGGCCAGATAGCGCTCGCGAACCTCGCGCGACTCAGCCACCATGCGCGCAATGCGCTGGTAGGCATCGGGCTCCAGGTAGAAGAAGGACAGGTCCTCGAGCTCCCACTTAATAGAGCTCATGCCCAGACGGTCGGCCAGGGGCGCATACACGTCCATGGTCTCGCGGGCCTTAAACAGGCGACGGTCCTCGCGCAGAGCTGCAAGGGTGCGCATGTTGTGCAGACGGTCGGCAAGCTTAACGATAATGACGCGGATGTCCTTGGACATGGCGAGGAACATCTTGCGCAGCGTAAGCGCCTGCTTCTCGTCCATGCTATCGACTTCGATGTTGGTGAGCTTGGTCACGCCATCGACGAGCTCGGCCACCGTATCGCCAAACAGACCGGAAACATCGGCGAGCGAGGTCTCGGTATCCTCGACGGTATCGTGCAGCAGCGCGGCGCACACCACATCGCAGTCCATCTTGAGGTCGGCCAGAATGATAGCCACCTCGACGGGATGGTTGATGTACATCTCACCCGAGCGCCGCTTTTGGTTGCAGTGCTTCTCGGCAGCAAAGCAATAGGCCTGCTCCACCTTAGAGAAGTCGTCCTCATTCATATATTTGAGGCACAGGCGCTCCAGCTTGTCGTAGCTGTCCGCCATAATCTCGGGCGGCAGCTCATCGGCATGCTTATAGTGCTCCATCTCCGAGAACGGTTGGAGGGTGGAATCATGGGCGGTACGGGCTGCGGCATCCATCGAGGTCCCCTTCCCCTAGGCCCGCGGTACGATCGGGCGGTTAACTTTGGCTAGCATATCAGAAGCGCACGAATCGAGCGCCCAGCTCCGGAAAGCCGAGAACTCCATGCGCGAGCGCAGACCCTCCAAATAGCGGATTGACCTGCTCAATTGCACACGGCCGGGGTTTTCGGCCATCGCGATGCGACGGGTGTCGTCAAACCCCGAAACGCGACAGAAACCAAGCTCTTCGAAGATCCCCAGGCCGCTTTCCACCGAGCGCTCGTCGACCGGCGTGCGAGCATCGATAGCAAGACACATCTGCGCGATGTCGATATCGCTCGCACTAAACGAATCGTCTCCGGTCTTGCCGCGGTTGGAGCGCCACATAGTCTGCAACGCTCGATAGAGTGTGACGAGCTCGTCGCGCTCGGGCGCGTAGCAGTCGAGCAGGCGCTCGTTAATGCGGGCGTCACGCGACGAATAGAGCAGGTGAATCACGGCGGGTTGTCCATCGCGACCGGCGCGTCCGCTCATCTGGTTGAACTCAATGCTGCCAAACGGCATGTGGTAGAGCACGACATGACGGATATCGGGCAGGTTCACGCCCTCACCGAAGGCCGAGGTCGAAACGATGCAGCTGAGGCTTCCATCACGAAACGCTTCCTCGACACGGCGACGATCGGAGCGCGCAAGCCCCGCGTTATAGAACGCGATGCGAGTCGCGCAATCGGGTACCCGCTTGCGCAGCGTCTTAGCAAGCGCCACGGACTGGTCGCGCGAGTTGACGTAGATGACGGTCTTCTCCCCCGTCGCCACGATTGACACCAGGCGGTTCTCGCGGCTTGCAAGGTCTCGGTCATCCTCGAGCTGCAAGTTCTCGCGCACCGTCTCGTCGACCACCGTGCGGGTAATCGGTAGCACGCGGGCGAGCTCGGCCACAACCGGAGCCGTTGCGGTGGCAGTCGCGGCCAGAACGACCGGGTCGCCCAGGGCCCTGAGGATATCGGGCATGTCAAGATAGGCGCTGCGGTCGCCGCCCTTGGCAAGACCGGCATGATGCGCCTCATCGATAACGACAAAACCGATGCGGCCCGAACGCGCAAAGCGGTCGCGGTGAATGGACAGGAACTCGGGCGTCGTGAGCACGATGCCGGTGCGGCCCGAAGCCAAGCCGGCAAACACGTCATCGCGCGCCGCCTCCACGGTCTCGCCGGTCAGCACGCCTACGCCAATGCCGAGCGCGGCCATCGTCGACGAGAGGTGATAGGCCTGGTCGGCAACGAGCGCGCGCAGCGGATAGACAAAGATGCTCGCACGCCCGCGAAGGACCGCCTCGCGCGCGGCATGTACATGGAAGATAAGAGACTTGCCGCGCCCCGTTCCCATAACAGCCAGAACACTTTGGTGATCGGCCAGGGCATCGAGCGCCTCGACCTGCGCGCGGTACGGCTGGTTCGAGCCGATAAAGCTATGGATAAGCGAGCGCGTCAGCTCGGTATAGGAAAGCTGGGCGAGCGTTTGGCGCTTTCGGGACTCCAGACGAAGACCGGCGTCCGCAGGCTCCACGCCGCGGCGAAGCTCACATGCCGGGTCGTCAACGCTAGGCGCCGTGGTATCGCGGACCAAGACATCCTTGATCATGAGCTTTGGCTTTACGCGACCTTGCCAATGCTCGGCCACGGCCTCGAACACCAAATCGACGGCGCTATCGCAATTGATGAGCTTATCGATCTGCGGCACGCGGAACATAATGGCCGGCACACTCGCGGCGCCATCGGTCGCCACGAAGCGCATGTGCTCGCCGGTTTTGCCCACCACGGCGCGATCGCACATTGTCACGCCCTCGGCCGCCAACAGCGGCACCTTGTTGCCCTGGCCAAACGGCTCAAGACGGGAGATCTGCTCGATGGTCTCAATATTCAGCTCGGAGAGGTCGACGGTGGCAGCAACCTCGTCGGTGTCCTCAAAGTCCTCGGCTGGAAGCTCCGATAGCACGGCGGAAAGGCGACGACGGAACTCGTCGAGCTTGGACGCCTCGATGGTCACGCCCACCGCACCCGCATGCCCGCCGCGACGAATCAGCAGATCGGAGCAGCGCTCTACGGCGTCGAACAGGTTGACCTTGCCCACTGAGCGGCCCGAACCGCGAGCGATACCGTCTTCGATCGAGAACAGCAGCGCCGGCACGTGATAACGGTTGGTCAGGCGGCTCGCCACGATGCCCTTGACGCCCTCGTGCCAGCCCTCACCGCCCACGACGATTGCGCGACCGCCATCATAGGTCTCCTCGACCTTTGCCATGGCATCGCGCGTGAGCTCCGCCTCAATCTCGCGACGCTGACGGTTGATCTCCTCGAGCTCGGCCGCCAGCGCGCTTGCCTCGATAGGGTCGCGGGCAAGCAGCAGGTCGAGCGCCAGCTTGGGATCGGCCATGCGGCCGGCGGCGTTTAAGCGGGGAATGAGCGAAAACGACAGGCCATCGGCCGTAATACTAGAGAGGTCGGCCTTGGCGAGCGCGGCCAGCGCGATATAGCCGGGGCGGGCGGTCACGCGCATCTGCTGGATGCCCTCGGCGACCAGCGCGCGATTCTCGGGCGTGAGCGGCATCATGTCGGACACGGTACCAAGCGCCGCAACCTCGATCAGCGAACGCCAATACGACGGCTTGCCCAGACGCTCGCCCAGGACCTGCACCAGCTTGAGCGCCACGCCGGCACCGGCAAGCTCGCGCGAGGGGCCCTCGTCCTCGAGCTTGGGGTCGGTCAGGGGCACGCCCTGCGGCACCTGGTCGGAGGGCTCGTGATGGTCCGTGACCACCAAATCGATCCCCAGGCTCTCCAGATAGGAGACCTCTTCCTTGGCGGCAATGCCGTTATCGACGGTCACGATCAGCTGGGGGCGAGCGAGCTCGTTAACGCGGTCGAGCGCCGCGCGCGAAAGACCGTAGCCCTCGTCAAAGCGATGCGGAATAAACGGTGTGACATTGGCGCCAAACATGCGCAGCGCCTCGGTCAACAGGCAGGTCGACGTAATACCGTCAACGTCAAAATCGCCAAAGACCGCGATGCGCTCGTGGTTGCGAATAGCACGCTCGACACGGTCGGCAACGGCCGACATGCCCGGGATAATGAGTGGGTCGGCCCAGTCGCGATCGAGCGAAGGCGTCAAAAACAGCTGGCCTTCCTCGATGGATGTAATGCCGTGCGCAACCATAATGCGCGCCACCAACCCGGGTATGCCCAGGCCAGCCGAAAGCTCCTTTTCGAGCTCGGGGTTTTGCTGAGCGACCGCCCAGCGATGCGTCGTCTTAAGCGATGACATAGGCACCCACCCTCGATAGGGGCAGGTCGCCGCGATACCTCTCACGGTTCATAGCGATGAGTCCTCTGTGTATGCCCGCTTCGGCAGGCAGATCTGTTGAACGGATTTATTATACCGTGCGGCACGGACGCAAATCGCCGCAGCACGCCGCGGTTTCGGTAAACGATGCCGGTAATAGCCTCGAAATAATCGAGCGTTTCTGACGCGCGGACGCATGCGAGCGTCTAGCATATCCATTCAAACCGGATTCACGAGCAAAGGGAGTCACAAGAGCATATGAAGCAATGGGTTGGACTGGGAAAGTTCCTCGCGGGGCATATGCAGGTCATCGTTCCGATTTGCGTAACGCTCGGTGTGCTCTTTCCCCAGCAGATCGGCGTACTTAAGCCCATCGTTCCCGCCCTCTTCGCCTTTATGACATTCCAAGGTGCGCTCAGCAACACCTTTCACCAGGTGGCTGAGGTGTTCCATCGTCCGCTGCACCTGATCTTGGCGTTGCTCGTCTCGGCGGTGCTTATCCCTATCGCAGCCTATGCCATGGGATCGTTACTCTTTGGTTCCAACCCCAACCTTGTCTGCGGCATCGTGCTCGAGTACAGCGTACCCGTGGCGGTCACTGCCTTTATGTGGATTAGCATGTTCGGCGGCAACGGCCCGCTCGCGCTCACCATTATCCTGACGTCCTCAGTTATCTCGCCTGTGACGATTCCACTCACGCTCAAGCTCTTGCTGGGTGCCACCGTCTCGATCGACGTGCCGAGCATGATGCAGAACATGGCCTTTATGATCGCCATCCCCGCCGTGCTCGGCATCGTCATTAACGAGCTCACGCGCGGATGGGGGCACGAGAAACTCTCCCCCGCGCTCTCGCCCGCCTGCAAATTTATGATGATGGGCGTCATCGCGTCCAACTCCACCGCCATGAGCGAGTACGTGCTGCACATGAACACGGTGCGCCTGGAAGTCGCCCTCTTTATCCTGGTGTTTGCCATCAGCGGCTTTATCATCGGCATCCTGGTCGCACGTGCCCTGCATCTGCCGTATAGCGAGACGACCACCATGTGCTTTACCTGCGGCATGCGCAATATCTCTTCGGGCGCCGTCATCGCCACGCAGTATTTTCCCGGCGAGGTCGTGTTCCCCGTCATGTGTGGCACGCTGTTTCAGCAGGTGCTGGCCTCGACCATCGGGCATCTCTTTGAACGTCTAACCAGCGAGGAGCGCGCCAAACAGCGCAAGCGGGTCAAGGCCGGCCGCGACGCGATGGCACGCTAGGCAGCACGCTTTTCGCAGGCGCTCGCCTTGCTACGCGAGCGTTTCCAGATGCGCATGCAGTCGCTCAGCATCGATATCGAGCGTCGTCTCGGCATTGACCTGGGCCAGACGATAGCCCACAAAGTAGGGCGATACCACCCAACGTGGCAGCGCCTTGGCAATGGTCCGACCGCCCAAGTGATAGAAGAACAAGTTGTATGACTCTGCGCGGCCGCCGTGGTGCCCGTGCAGGATATAGCGCAGGGCCACCTGAATCGCATCGGCAAACAGGTCCGCTTCGGCTTGGTCGCGGGCGTCGTCGCTGGCGGCGATTCCCTGTGGAGCCGAGACGTTGACCTCAAAGAATCCCATAATCGGCTCGGTTGAGATGTTGACCGAGATTCTCCCCTGCTGCCAGACATTGATGCCTTCGAAATTGGCGGAAGTCAGCGAAGCATAGCCGTCCTCCTGTTCCAAGCCCACAATCTGCATGTGCGGATGGACCAGACTGCCGCCCGAAAGCGGGCCTTTGTTCTTGTACATGAGCACACTGCGGTACTGTTGGGAATCAATCATCTGCTGCCAGCAGCCCAGGGCAAACCGCATCACATGATGCAGCTCATCCGGTTCATAAGTCACCAGGTCGGCGTCGTGATTGGCCGACTCGATCAATACGGTCTGACGGGTGGCCCGCAAGGTCTTGAACTTATTCTCGAGCCAGATGCAGTCACCATCGCGCTGGATGATGTTGGCGAGCCCCTCCGTGTCGCAAAAAGGGCACGCGGTGCCAGGGCGACGATTATCGTCGGGCTTGCCGCTCGCCTGCTGAACGTCAAATACCAGCGCCACGGGTTATACCTCCAGCGGCACGATCTTGGTGCCATGGAGCTCGGAGACGCCTAGCGCCGCCGCGACCGCGTCGCGATTTGCCGTAGTGATGCCGCCGCCGGGAAGGATGGTCAAACGATCGCCCGCATACTCGATTAAACGAGCCAGGTTTTCGAAGTTGTCCTCGATCGACGTACCGGCCGCACCGCCATGCGTGAGGATGCGCGTAACGCCGCAGTCAGCGAGCGTATCAATGGCGTCGAGCTGAGCCTCAGGCGAGAGCTGATCAAACGCCATGTGGAAAGTGATGTCGATGGGCTCGCGCTTGCACTCCTCGGTCGCGCAGCCCGTAGCCATAACGAGGGCGCCGAGAGTTAGCTCGTCGAGCGCCCAGCCGCCGGCACAGGGCTTGCAGCAGCCAAAGACCAGGCCGTCAACGCCGGCACTCACAGCAAGGCCCAGGTCCATCTCCATCATGCGCAGCTCGTCCTGGTTGTAATGAAAGTCGCCACCACGCGGACGAATCATGCACATCACTCGCGCGTCATGATCGTGAGCGTAGCTGACTGTAGCGCTAATAACGCCGGCGGAAGGCGTGGTGCCACCGACGGCGAGGTTGTCACACAGCTCGATGCGCCCCGCACTGGCCTCGATGGCCGCCGGCACTCGCTCAAAGTTCTCGGCACAAAACTCGTACAGCATAGATAGGCCCCCAATGACAGCAGATGTTTTCCGACGGGCATTGTCACACATCCCCATGAAGTTGCGGTGGAATAGGGACTGTTTTGGCCTCTGGAGCCCGTATTCAGTCCCTATTTCACCGCAACTCAGAACGATCTCTTGGGGACGGCACTGCTGGCCGAAAAATGTTGCCGATGGTGAATGTTGCGCAACAAGATTTCGGAATCCCGATTAACCATGGCAGTATCGTCATTCGAATCTAGAGGAAAGGATTGCCATGTTTAAGAGCATCCAAAAGAGCGGAAGGATCGCAGCAGTCGCCATCGGCCTGATCGCGGCCTTGTCTCCGTTCGCAGCCCCTCCCGCAGCATTAGCCGGCGGCAGCGTACCAACGCCTGAACTTGAGAAGTCGTATAGCTTTAAGGTCAGCAGCGATAACTCGTATGTCAGCACAAGCGACGATTCAAAGTTCGGCTATTTATACGATTACGATTACGATGAGGATGACGGTTACAACTTAAAGAGCATAACCCTCATCAATTTTAAAGACGGCAGTGCAAGCCCAGTTGCCATCCCGGACAAAAGCCTTGGATCAGCATGCCCCACATCCAGCAATCAGCTCTACTGGCAAGACGGCAATAATTTGGTCGTATTCTCTCCAGAAAATCATTCCCAAACAGCCCATCCCATCACTTCGGCCAAATATGCCTACACCAGTACAACCGTCTCTTACGACGGCAATAGGGCAGCCGTGGAACATTATGACAATGAATCTGAGCTTAAAAAAATCGAGATCTATGACCTTAAGTCTGACGAGTTAATTCAAACATATCAATCGGATAAAGATGACTCTTATTTCTACTATTCAGACGATATGAGCCGTCTCTATTTCTTGCCATACGATACTGAGAAAGGCGTTGTTTCTCTTAGGGTTTTCAATTGCGATACAGGGTCAACGGAATTGAAAACGGTTAACGTGAAAAAAGATGATAGGTCTTCGGACATCGACCATATCGTCACCAGCTCTTACTCGGACGATATTTATCTTCAGAGCGACACCGCATTAATAAAAGCGGACCGCGATGGAAATATGAGCGTTGTTTTCAACGATGATGGCCACGCTCCTGAATGGCTTTATTCAAACCCTTCAGCGGAGTTTTATGCCCTCTATACAAAGAAAGGATCGAATGATCTTTTTGATGAGGATGACGGCTATTACTATCTCAATGAAGAGGATGCGAATCTTAGTGTTTACGATTTAAATAGTGACGAGATAATTAGCTCGATCGCTTTTCCCTTCGGCGATGGATATCTCGGCGGCATCTCGCATGATGGCGGCATCTTGCTTGGGACGTACTCAGACGATGACAAGTCTTCGGCATGCCTAGTCGATGCAAAAACCGGGGCCAAGAGCGAGTTTGATTCTCATTGCTGCAGCTCTACTTTCATGAATGGCGATCGCGAGATTTGGACTGATTATTACGACGAAGATGATTCTTCAACACTTCACGTGAACATCTATAAGTCCAATATCCCCCATTCCCTGCCCGAGGATGTGCTGTACTTTGTCCAGACTCACCTGCCGTTTGTTATCGGCGGTGGCGTGGCGATCGTCCTTATCATCGGTGGCGCGATCGTTATCCTTTGCATCCGCAAGAAGCGCGCGAAGACCGCGAACGGTACGACAGCCGCAGTGCCCAAGCCTCAGCGCAAGCAGCGTCGTCGTCAGAAGCGCGCCCAGCAGAACGCCGCGGCACCCGCGGCACCTGCGATGCCGACGGCACCAGCAGCTCCGGCCGAGCCTGCCCGCTTCTGTCGTCACTGCGGAACCCCGCTCGTGCCCGAAGCCCAGTTCTGCCCAACATGCGGACAAAAGGTAGACTAGCGAACAAAACCCATTAGACCCCAACCACCAAGGCCCCGTTCCGACACATTCCAGAACGGGGCCCTATTTTGAAGCAAGAGGGTGGCGACCTAGTCGTTGGGGACGTTCTTTAACAACCTAGTCGTTGGGGACGTTCTTAAACGACTAGCCATTCAAGAACGTCCCCAACGACTACCCCAGCAACGCCGATGTTTTGGCAATGTCAGCGAGCGAGCCGCATTTGAGACAAGGTGACGTGAAACGAAAGGGCGCTGACCTTCTGGTCGCGCCCTTGAAGTTGAACGTCAGATTGTCCAAATGCGGCCCGCGCAGCGTCGACTGGTCCGCCGTTCGGTAGAACGGCGGAACCTCCTAGCCTCCGAGGTAAGCCTTGCGGACGTTATCGTCGTGCAGGAGCTCTTGGCCCGTGCCGGTCATGGTGATCTTGCCGGTCTCGAGCACATAGCCGCGTGTGGCGATCGAAAGCGCCATCTGCGCGTTCTGCTCGACCAGAAGCACCGTGGTGCCGGCCTTGTGCAGATCCTCGACAATCTGGAAGATCTGCTCAATCAGAATCGGCGCCAGGCCCATGGAAGGCTCGTCGAGCATGAGCAGCTTGGGGTTGCTCATAAGGGCGCGGCCCATAACGAGCATCTGCTGCTCGCCGCCCGAAAGGGTGCCGGCGACCTGGCGACGGCGCTCCTTAAGGCGCGGGAACTGCTCGTAGACACGCTCAAGGCCCGGAGTAACCGTGGACTTGGGCTGCGTGTAGGCGCCCATCTCCAGGTTCTCCTCGACCGTCATCTGCAAAAAGGCGCGACGGCCCTCAGGGACCTGAGCCAAGCCCTTGCCCACCAGCTTGTCGGCAGGCGTATGGGTAATGTCCTCGCCCATAAACTTGATGGAGCCGGTCTTAGAACGCAGCAGGCCCGAGACGGTCTTGAGCGTTGTGGACTTGCCGGCACCGTTCGCACCGATCAGGGCCACAATCTCACCCTCGTTGACGTTAAAGGAGATGTCCTTGATGGCGTGGATGGCGCCGTACCAGACGTTGATGTTGTAGACGGAAAGCATCGGCTCTGCCATTTAGTTCTCCCCCTTATCCTGCTTGCCCAGATATGCCTCGATAACAGCGTCGTTGTTCTGGATCTCCTCGGCCGTGCCCTTGGCGATGACCTTACCAAAGTTGAGCACGCAGATGCCCTCGCAGATGTTCATAACGAGCGACATATCATGCTCGATAAGCATGATGGCAATGCCAAAGGTGTCGCGAATCTTAACGATGTTCTCCATGAGCTCCGCGGTCTCGGACGGGTTCATGCCGGCGGCAGGCTCGTCGAGCAGCAGCAGCTTGGGGTTGGTGGCAAGCGCGCGGACGATTTCCAGACGACGCTGGGCACCATAGGGAAGCGAGCCGGCCTGTTCATTTGCCAAGTGCTCCATGTCAAAGATGGACAGCAGCTCCATGGCGCGCTCGTGGGCGGCCTTCTCGTGCTTCCAATACGTCGGCAGGCGCAGCACGCCCTCAAAGCCGGAGTAGCGCTCCTGGTTATGCAGGCCGACCTTAACGTTATCCTCCACCGTCATGGTGTTGAACAGGCGAATGTTCTGGAATGTACGGGCAATACCCATGCGGTTGACCTGATAGACCGACTTGCCCGAGGTATCCTCGCCGTCGAGCAGGATGGTGCCGTGCGTGGGCTGATACACCTTGGTGAGCAGGTTGAAGACCGTGGTCTTACCGGCACCGTTGGGACCGATCAGACCGGCGATCTCGGTCTTGCCGATAGTCAGGCTAAAGTCGTCGACTGCCTTAAGGCCACCGAACTCAATGCCCAGGTGGATGCACTCGAGTGCAGGGCGCTCGCCCAGGTCGCGGTCGGGAACGATGGCTCCAGAAGGATACGGGACCATCTTGCCCTTCTTGAACTCAAATTTACTGGGCATCGGCTGCCACCTCCTTCTTGGAAGCAAAGCGGTCCTTGACGCGACCGAAGAACGCCTTGAGCTGCGGGTTGTTGGTAAAAATCATGACCAGGATCAGCACGATGGCGTAGATGAGCATGCGGTAGTCCGAGAACTGACGGAGCAGCTCGGGAAGCACCGTGAGCAGCGCCGCCGCGATGACGGAGCCGCGCATATTGCCCAGACCGCCCAGGACCACGAACACCAGGATGAGAATGGACGTGTTGAAGTCGAACTTGGTGGCGGAGAGCTGCGAGAAGTTACCGCCGAAGAGGGCTCCGGCAGCACCGGCGAGGGCAGCAGAAACCACGAAGGCGATCATGCGGTACTCAGTGACGGAGATGCCTACGGACTCGGCTGCAATCTTGTTATCGCGCACGGCCATAATGGCACGGCCGGTACGGCTGCGAACCAGGTTGAGCACGATCACGAGTGCGACCATGACCAGGATGGCACCGGCGAGGAAGGTCGAATAGGTCGACACGCCCGATGCGCCCTGCGCGCCCTTGATGATGGCGGTGCCGTCCTCGAGCAGATGCAGGTCGTCGATCGTAGAGTTGCCCGTGATGTTAAAGATCACGTGCAGGCCGCGGGAGTCGACGCCCACAATAAGGCAGGTGACGATCTCTTTGATGATCTCGCCAAAAGCCAGGGTCACGATGGCCAGATAGTCGCCGCTCAGGCGCAGGACCGGGATACCGATCAAGAAGCCCAGGATGGCGGCAGCGATAGCGCCGACCACGATGCTGATGATAAGGCGCACCGGATCGGAGGGAACGGCGCTCTCGAGGGCGACCGCGGTGACGATGCCCGTGTAGGCACCGACACTCATAAAGCCCGCATGGCCCAGCGACAGGTCGCCCGCGATGCCGACGACAAGGTTGAGGGAAATGGCCATGACGATGTAGGCCGTGATGGGAACCAGCTGACCGGCGATCATGCGCGGGATCATATGGTTGGACTGCATAAAGAACACGATGGCGAAGGCCACGATACACATGGCGTACGTGACAAAGTCGTGACGCGTCTGCTTATCTTTAAGAAACTTCATAACGCTCACCTACACCTTCTCGGGGACGTACTTGCCCAAGAGGCCGGCAGGCTTGACGAGCAGGACGATGATCAAAACACCAAAGACGATGGAGTTGGCAAGGCTCGTGGAAATGTAGGCCTGCGCCATCGCCTCGATGATGCCGATGAGAATGCCACCGACAAAGGCGCCGGGGATGGAGCCGATGCCACCGAAGACGGCGGCGTCGAAGGCCTTGATGCCAGGCATGGCGCCCGTCGTGGGCTGCAGCACCGGCGAGTAGGAGCACAGCAGCACGCCGGCGATGGCGGCAAGGGCAGAGCCGATGGCGAACGTCATCGAGATGGTGCGGTTGACGTTGATGCCCATGAGCTGAGCGGCGGCCTTGTCCTCGGACACGGCGCGCATGGCTTTGCCCATCTTGGTCTTACCTGTAAAGAACATCAGGCCGGCCATGATAACCAGGCAGGCGACGATGGTGACGAGCGAGACGGCGCTTACGTTGAACTTGGCCAAGAACTCCGGCACCTGAAAGGTGACGAGCGAAGTGAAGTTCTTGGGCGTGGCGCCCCACAGAAGCTGCGCGGCGTTCTGCAGGAAGTAAGACACGCCGATAGCCGTGATCAGAACGGCCAGCGGGCCTGCTTGGCGCAGCGGCTTATAGGCCAGGCCCTCGATGAGAACACCGAGAACCGTGCAGACCACACAAGAGAGAACTACAGATGCCCAGCCCGGGAGGCCGAGATACGACGTGGCGCAGAACGAGACATAGGCACCGACCATGATAACGTCGCCGTGAGCGAAGTTCAGCATCTTGGCGATACCGTAGACCATGGTGTAGCCCAACGCGATGATGGCGTAGACGCTGCCCATGGACAGGCCGTTGACCAGGTATTGGATAAAGACCGTCATGTTCCACATCCCCCTTTCGAATAGGTTTCCAGTTAATGAATGAAACAGGGACGTTACATCGTCCCTAGATACCAAGCAAGCAGGGAAGGCCAAAACCTCCCCTGCTTGGGATCAAAACCGCTCTATGTAAGGCGGCCTATTAGGCCTGTACGTACTTGCCGTCAGTGATGACGTACGCCGTGGGCTCCTTCTGGACCTGACCCTTATCGTTCCAGGAGAGCTTGCCAGTCAGGCCGTCAACAGTAATGTTGCGCATAGCCTCGGGAAGCTTCTCGGCAACCTCGGTGGGGTCGGCGTCGACACCCAGGCCGGCCTCCTTGAGAGCCTCGACCACAGCATGCACGCCGTCGTAGGCGTCGGCGGCAAACTGGTCGGGGGTATCGCCGTACTTATCTTTGTAAGCGTTGACGAAGTCGGCGTTCTTCTCGTCGTCGGCGGAGAACGGGGTCATGAGCAGCAGACCCTCGGCAAGAGAGGTATCGAAGCCCTCAACGCCCAGGATACCGTCCATGCCGTCGCAGCCCATCATCTTGACGTCGTAGCCCATGTCCTTGGCGTTCTTGAGCAGGACGGACGCCGGTGTGTAGTAGATCGGCGCAAAGATCATGGTGGCGCCAGCCTGCTTGGCCTTGGTCAGCTGGTTGGTAAAGCTCGTGGCGGAGTCGTCCTTAAAGGTCTCCTCGTCAACAATCTCGAGCTTGGACTCAGCGGCCTGGGCCTTAAAGGAATCTGCGATGCCCGAAGAATAGGCGTCGCCGGAGTTATAGAACAGCACGAACTTCTCGTCCGCATACTTCTGCGCCAGGAACTTGGCAGCGTTGACACCCTGGTTGGGGTCGGTGAAGCAAACCTGGAAGACGCAATCCTTGCCCTTGGTAACGTCCTCGGAGGACGCGGACGGGGTAATCATGAACGTCTCGGGGTCGTTACCGCACTCAGCAGCAACGGCGACCGACGCACCCGTGGTGGTCGGACCGACAAGGGCCTGCATGCCCCAGTCGAGCAGGGTGTTGAAGGCGTTGACGGCCTTCTCGCCGTCAGCCTGGTCGTCCTCGGCCTTGCTGACAAGCGGCAGTTCCTTAGTCGAGAAATCCTTGCAGCCAAGCTCGACAGCCTGTGTAACGGACTTGCCGTAGGACGCGTTGGCGCCGGTCAGTGGGCCGATGGTGCCGATCTTAAACGAAGCGTCGCCCGAAGCGGAACCACTGTCGCCGCCGTTGGAGGAGCAGCCAGCTAGAATGGACATCGCCCCCAGACCTGCTGCGCTCGCGATAACGCTCCTGCGATTCATAACAGGGTTCAATGACTTACCGGTGAGGCTCGACATGCGGCTCTCCTCTCAAATCTCGTCGGGTTTCGGTTACCCGACAGGCCATCCTTCGCCGTGTTCGGCGTTCGCAAAATACTAGACGCTTTAGTTAAGGAAAGTGTCGATTATTTCAACTTTTCTTTGGATTTGTTCATTTATCCATAATCATGCGTATTTCTGTCGGTTTATGCAGTTTAGCCACTTTATTGTGTGAAAGTAATGTTTCCGTTCTGTTACAGGCGTCCCCGCCCTGAATAAAACGACCCCACCGGTACCGATATATGCACTTAGGCGGCGATGTACTTGCCGTCCTGAATCACATAGGCCGTAGCGGGCTTTTCGACCTGGCCCTCGTCATTCCACGCCGACGAGCGCCTGCATGCCCCAGTCGCACAGGGCAAACCTTATGGTGCAAACGTTGACAGTTTGTTACGGAAGTTCGTTTGTAGCGAGCATGTTTCCAATGTTTCCGCAGCGTTTCGGGGGTGCCGTTTTGTGCGGCTCCTGTTGCCTGGCGAGCACGCGCCCTCGGTTCACGCTAGAATGCACTCAACCTTTAAGCGGTTAATCCATCCATAAGATGCACGAAGGAGCTATCTATGAGCGAACCCCTGCGCACCGTGAACGTCGGTCTGATCGGTCTGGGAACCGTCGGCGGCGGCGTGGCCCGTCTGATCAAGAGCCACCACGATGAGTACCTGGCAGCCTACGGCATCGACCTTAAGCTGACCCGCGCCTGCGCGCTTGCCTGGGAGCAGGCCGAGGCGGCAGGCATTGAGCGCGAGGCCTTTACGAGCGACTGGCACGATGTCGTCACCGACCCCGCCGTCGATATCGTCGTCGAGCTCATCGGCGGCGAGCACCCCGCGACCGAGATCTTCACCACCGCTTTCGAGAACGGCAAGCACGTCGTCTCTGCCAACAAGGCCC
>CABSKX010000037.1 GCA_902478365.1 uncultured Collinsella sp.
CAGCCTGCGGCTACCCTCGAGAACCGAGCTCTACACCAACATTCGCGACACTACCCGCACTAGCGTATCTTCTGCTTCCACTCATAGTTCTTGCCTATGAGTGGAATGACGTACATGCGGCTCAGCTTGATCCATATCGCTGGCTATCGTACTCAAATCCCTATGTTGCCGTTAGCTCAATCTGTCTGTTTGTACTTGCAACAAGAATTAACGTTAAGTCCCAAAATATAAGACAAATGCTGAAAACAGCATCGCCGCTGGCTTTTGCCGTATACGTAATCGACACCAGCAACTGGTTCTATAGCATTTGGCTCACCGATAGGTTCAGCTGGATACTAAATCTACCTGTACTTATCGGCACACCACTTATCGTAATCATTAGCATTTCGTTCTTCGTAGCTTTTCTTCTATTCGAATTCTTAAGAAGAAAAGCTGTCAGCTGCATTGGAGCACGGGAAAAGTAGGGATAACATCAAAACTGCCCGATTACACAAACCGCTCGATGCAGGCCTTTAGCCCGCGGGTCGACAAATACAGCCGCGCTGCATCAAGCATCGAAACCCTCGATCCACCTGCGAGCTTGTCCGACACGCGACGAACGGTCGCCTTGGCAGGTAGCCCCGGCCAATCCTGCGCCAAATGCCCCTCAAGCTCATCCTTAACGCGAGCCGCAACCGCGGCATAATCCTCCGCATCCAATCGTGCAAGATCAAACACGACCAGATCCAAGAACCACGTCACAAGCTCTCCGGGGCACAGATCTAAAAACCCTCGCCTACCCCAGCGCTCCAGCACTTCATGAAGCATCAGCAAATGAGCATCGACCTTGTCCCTACGCTTAGCACTCACGTTAAACGTATGCGTCAGCGACTTCTCCTGCATCACGTAGTGATACAGCTTATCGGGCACGACGACCGTCTTAGCCGACAGCGGATACGACTCAAATTGAAAGACAACATCCTCGGCAAAACGAACGTTTTCGGCAAAACGCAGCGACTCACGCTCTAGCAGGTCATGTGAATAGGCGGAACGCCACGGGTAAGGCTGTGCGTTTGCAGAGAACAGCAGCGCTGCGTCAAACGGTTCGAACACGCGCGCCTCGGGCGACAATAGCTGCCGGATACGCTTTGAAGCCCGCTCGGCAGGCTCGCACACGCCTCCAAATACAACAATCTCGGGGCTCTCAGCAGCAAATGCATCGACCAGAAACTCAGCAAGATTGGGTTCGACATAATCATCCGAATCGACAAAGTCAACAATTTCGCCCCGGGCGATATCGATGCCGGCATTACGCGCAGACGAAATACCGCCGTTAGGTTTTGCAATCACCCGCACACGAGCATCCTTGCGTACGTACGCGGCAATGATCGCCGCAGAGTCATCCGTCGATCCGTCGTTTACGACCACGATCTCGATATCCCGGCATGTCTGGTTCAAAAGAGAGTCGAGGCAGCGAGGCAGGAACTCCTGGGTGTTATAGACCGCGACGATAAATGAGACCTTTGGGTTTGACATAACTTCCCTATCTCTTGAGCACATCTAGGACGTACGCAACAACCACGCCCAAACCGCCCACACGTGCATAATGCCTTGCACGGCCCAACGCGCCGGCACCAGCAAAATCGGAAGATTCAGCGAGCCATTCTTGAGGGTCATCGACGATCGCCTTAAGGTTCGCGCGCTTCCACGGCTTTAGGTCGGAAAGCTCAAACTCGCCCGCGTCAAGCGAAGCGCGGAACTCTTGGGACATACGCTCCAAAAACTCGGCATGAAACGTTGGGTTCAAACGGGTGTAGCTCCACATATACGAGTCATATTTGACGATGTCGGCAAATCGAAGAAGCTTGGCGACATCCTGCGGCTCGTGTGTCTTGGCATAGTCCTCGACGATCCAGCGGTGAATCTCGGCATACTCGTCATTAACGCAATGAACCTTATTAGGCGAATTGACCGAAGACCCCTCGTTGTCCTGACGATACGAAAGCACCGAATCGTGCAGGTAAACGGCCGTGTCCGCAAGGGCAAACACTTTAAAGGTAAACGACGTGTCCTGAAAGGCAGCACCCGGAGTTGGTAAAAAACGAATATCGTTGCGGTCCAAAAAGTCACGGCGATACACCGCCGACCAAATGGATGGCTTAAGCGAGAACACGTCGACGGAATCGCTCGGATGCACCGGCATGCCACATTCCTTTGCCGCAAAGAGCTCCATGAACTCTCGGCGCTCCTCGGGCTTAGACCAGTAGAAATCAAAGTTTGCCTTCGCAAAATCGGCGTCAAAGCACTCGGCCGCTGCCACAAGTTTCTCCAGCGCATCGGGCGCCATAAAGTCATCGGACTCCAGAATGCCCACGTACTCGCCACGTGCCATCTCAAGGCCGCGGTTCATCGAGTCGCCGTAGCCGCTGTTGGCCTTATCGATCATCTTCACGCGCGCATCGCGCACCATGTACTCGCGGATGATATCCGGCGAGCTATCGGTAGATCCATCGTTGATACAGATGATCTCGATGTCCTCGAGCGTCTGCGCCACGGCGGAATCGAGGCACTCGCGCAGGTAGCGCTCAACGTTGTAGATGGGAATAAGCAGCGACAGGACAGGGCTGCCAGAGGAATTAGTAGACAAATGTGCTCCTTAGGAAATACCTGTCGTTAATGGTATCAAAGGGTCGTCCGGCCCACGGGCGTTTATATAATCTATGGAGCCCGCAGAGGCAAACCGAAACGAAAGGACGTCATGCAGCCCAAAGCCGCACGCAACATATCCATCGAAGCGCTGCGCTTATTCGCGGTCGCTGGCATCGCGATATTCCACACGTTTCAGTGGACCTTCCAAGCCGTCTGCACCAGCCTACCGGAATACGCGCCGCTCGCTGCCTTCCCTTACTCCGGCGCGCTCGGCTTTATCAACCTGCTGGGCTGCTGGGCCAACGAGGTCTTCTTTATGATCTCGGGATACTTCCTTATTCCCTCGGCGGTACGCGCCCTCCAAAACGGTTCTTCCGCGCAGGACCTCACGCTCAAATCGCTTAAGCGACTCAAAAAGATCGTCTTGCCCACGTTCTTTTATTGCGCAATTTGCCTGCTTGTCTCGATGCACGTCTATCCCCTGCCTGAAATCTCGCTACACGAGATTGGCTGGCTTACGCTGGGCATCGAGTTTATCTGGGTCTACGCGGCATCCGTATTGCTCGTCCCGGTAATTGCGCTGATACGACAGCGAATCGGCAGCATAAGGGCCCCGTTTGTCGTAGCGCTCCTCGTGCTCACAACATTTGGAATCAATTGCTACATCGCGGCGACGGTAAACGAAGCGGCTGGTATCGTTTTATGGCGCAAGCTCATGAGCGCCATTACCTACCTGGTCTCGTTTATTGCGGCTGGAGAAATGCGTTTTGTCCTCGAATGCCACGGCAACGCATCCGGCTCTCAGAAATCCAAGATCGTGCTTATCGGACTTATTGCCGCCACCGTCGCGCTCGAGCTTCTGCTATCGGCAAACAGCCGGTACGACACACTCTGGAAGCTCTCCTACAAGTCAACTTCCGTCATATCCTTCGCCTTGGCCGTCGCATCCGTTGCCGCCGCAGCGCTCCATCAGCCGCGCCACGAAGTCCCTTCTGCAGACAAGACAATCGCGTCTCTCGCCGCAGGAACGCTCGCTTTCTACGCCGTACAGTCGTTTACCTGCAATGTCTGGCGACCCATCTTTGACAAAGCAATCTACGCCATGGCAACAGGCATCCAAACGGGAGAGCCCCGTCCAGCCGCCGCCATTTTTCTCGGAATCCTTATGAGCCTTTGCCTCGCGCTTTCCCTGCTCCTCGTGGATATCGTGCGCAGGACCGTCGTCGACACCATCAAGGCCCACATGAACAGCTAGACGTCCTTCTGACCCTGCAGACCACGAAGCGCGCTAACACCCGAAGCAAATAAAATCGCAAATACAATCGCCCAGTTCTTGCAGCCAAATACTGGAATATGAACGATCGCATGGTCATGCATAACAACGAAATAACCCAGAACAACAACCAAGGGCAGCGCCATGAGCAGCGACTGAATCAACACCTTTCGACGACGACCGTCTTGTGCGCCGCCCCGTATCGAGCAAACGAGCACGGCAATCCAGATCACCAATACGACGGCAAACGAAACAAGACAAACGACGTTCGAGATCATCGCATAACCAGCAGTTGAGCAAATGGCGAACAGCTGCGGGCTCATGTAATAAAACGCCTTCAAAATCTGAGGCCAGTCAGCCTGGGGCAACAGCGACGAAGTCCCATGCGCAGACCAAAGACCCATCTCGCCCAGAACGTTCGAAAAGACCTCGTTCCAGCCCAGCACAAACGCCGCGATGACCCATTTCATCGCCCAGGTAAACACAAACGAAAGTCCAAACCCAAAGAGTGCCTGCAGCATCGTGACGACGCAGCACTTGGGGCGCTCACCCTCGGGGAACGCAATGAGGGCGAAAAAGCAATGCAGGGCGACAACAGCGGCAGGAATCGTTAAAAAGTCAAGAAACGAAAACACGGCGCCCGTCGCTATCGACCAAAGGACAAGGCGGCTTGTGAAAACCCGCGCGTTCGGGGCCGAGTCCAAACGAAGGCTCATGCAAGACATCATGATGAGCGCCACAAAGAACGAGATGCACAGCAGCAGATCACCGATAAAATTGAAAACCAGATTGGTCGAGAACAACAGGATAGCGAGGAAACCCAACGTCAATGGCTTTGAAAACCGCTTCCGCAAGGCAACGTAAGCGCAAGCGGAGCCGGCAATCGCCAGAACGGCCGCAGGCGCCACGACAACGTCGATACCACCAATAAACAGGCAGAGATTCGTAAGTAGCTGCCATCCATGCCAATACCGGTAGTACTGCTGATGCGTAATCCCGTCGGCTTTCGTAACGTCATCAATCTCGGCAACAGTCATCGTCTTAAACGGAGAACCTTGGTCCTTTTGCTGTGCGACTTCAATGATAAATCGATTGTTATCAAAGCAAACAGGGCCAGCTGCAACACGGTGGTCGTAGACATACATGTCAGACAACAGGGCCGAGGACTCCGAGCCCTGCGCATGCGACTCGATAACGGGCCTCGGCAGGCAATTTGCCGCGGTATTGCTCAGGACAAATGCGGCCTGAAGAACCAAAAACAGCAACATGACCTTGACGGGAAGGCTATCGGCAAAGGAGGCTAAACGAGTTTTATTCACAGGGCATCCAAACAGAAAGATCGCGTCCACAGGAATCAGCACCTATGTAATACCACAATGCGCGCTTGCAATCTCGCCACGCACACACGTCAACCAGGCTTGTAGCAAACGTTCTTGGTGATTAGCGGAACATTACCCGCGCGCGCCCGCCTACGCTTACAATAGTCGTGTCCTATGGGACACGTTGTTTATTCCGCAGGGCCGATACTGCCCACGCGAAAGGATATTCTCGTTCATGACTTCCACCCTTCCCGCCCCCATCGACAAGCTCGCCATCGTCGTCGTCACCTATAAGCGCCAGGAGCTTCTGGCCAACCTGTTCGACTCCATGACCGAGCTCACGGCCGCTCCTTGGCGCATCGTGATTGTCGACAACGAGAATTCGCGCGAGACCAAGGCCATGTGTGCGGCGTTTAACGAGCGCTTGGCTAACCTGTGGGGCATCGACGCCGATCAGCCCGATGCGAAGGGCGGCACCGACCGCGTCATCTACGCCCCGCAGCTCGAAAACGGCGGCGGAGCGGGCGGCTTTTCCGCCGGCACCAAATGCGCCTATGACCTGGGCGCCCAGTGGTTTTGGGTCATGGACGACGACGTGCTCGTCATCCCCGAGGGCATTGAGCGCCTAGCTAAGTGGACGGACCGCTACGACGTCATCCAGGGCTCACGCCTAGACTTCGACGGCGGCGCCTTCTTTTGGCAGTATCAACTCATCCTTTCGCTTGGCATCCCCAACCCCATCGCTAAGTGGGACCTGGGCCCCGAGGGCTACCGCACCATGAACCAGCTGTGCTTTGAAGGCGGCCTGTTCTCGCGCCGCGTAGTCGACAAAATCGGCCTGCCCGATGCACGCTTTTTCATCTACGGCGACGATGCCTGCTACGGCTATGTTGCGAGCCAGCACTTCCCCGCCGCCGTGGTTGCCGACGTGGTGCTCAAGCGCGCCCGCGCCATCTCTAACTGGGACATCGCCGGCAAACGCCAGCTCAACTCCACGAGCGACACCAATCGCTACTACATCATGCGCAATCGTGGCTTTTTGGCCCGTTACATGCAGATCTACGGTGACTACCACCCCGTGCTGTTCCGCTTGGGCAACGCCGCGACCTTCTGCAAAGAGTTCATCCGCTTGGCTGCGGTCGACAAGTGCTTTAAGACCGGTATCCCAGCGCTGCGCCGCGGCATGAAAGACGCGCGCAAGATCATCAAGGATCCCGACTGGAAGCCCATGCCGCCCCTGGAGGACGCGGAGTAACAGAAGCCGAACACGCCCCGCTACTTAAAGCCGCTGGCACACTACGGACACGTGCTGCCCGTCAAAGCCAAAGCCCCAGCGCACGCGGCCGATACCTGGTCGCGGCACGCGAATCTCGTCGATTCCGTCACGTTCGATGTCGAGCAGCGCCTGAACGGCCAGCAGCTCTAGGCCCAGCGTGTCCGCGCCGGGGTCAAACATCATGTTCATAGTGACAAGCGGACGTTCGTCGAGCATGCCGAGGGTATCGGCCACATCAAGCATCCTTCCCGTAGGGAACACCTGGATATCCCAGCGATCCGCCCCGCGCTTTCGATTGGATGACGGATTGGCATAACCCGGCATACCAAAGCAGAGCCCTTGCAACAGCAGGTGGTATGGTAATGGCAAATCCATCTCGACCGCGCCGACTCCCGCGTCACCTAGAATTCGACGCAGCGCCTGCCTCACCGTGTCTTCATCTCCGCGGCACAACCCGTCACGAAACGCATCGACGTCCCTCACATCCTCGGCGGCGCACTCAAACCATTCAATAATCACGAGACGTAATGCCTGGCGAAGCTCACCATTAGGCAGACGCAGGGCGCGTAGACGAACGCTGCTTCCCGGCTCCTCAACCATATCCGTCGTTAGGAAGCCGGACAGGTATAACGCGGTCCAAACGTCATCGATGCAAGCGTCATTCGACACGACGGCGCCCAGACAAAGCGGAGCCTCAACGCATCCATGCGGTTCAAGTAAATCGAACAGAGTCGAAAGCCTCTCGAGATTCCAGTCACCAACCGCCCTGCTCAGGCTATCAGCGTATCCATACAAATCGGCCCGCACCGGCGGCGTGCAACCGCGGTTCAAGAAATCGATCACGCGCGCCGGACTCGAGCAATAAAACCTGCCAAATCGGTATCCCTCGAACCATTCACGCGCGTCATCCAGGTATTCCCCGCGTCTAGCATGGCCTAGCAGAGCCTGAACCTCGTCGTCCGAAAAGCCAAACCACCGGTCGCACCACGTCGAGAGCGGCGTCGACATGCAGTTCGAACACCCGCGCGAAGAAAGCGCAGCCACAGCAGGACCGGGACGCTCCCCCATCAGGCACGCCAGCCGCAACGAATCGCCTGCAGCGGCTATGGCATCGAACAGCACGCGATCGAATAGCTCTGCCGGATCGGCGCCGAAAGCGTCCCTCGCGCCCGCACTACCCAACCACGCCGCGTCGTATCCATCAACGAGCAACACAACCTGCTCATCGCAGGCCATCTCCAGCAGCTCAATGAGCACGCCAAGCACCGAGTTGACCTCATCTGCACTTGCCACGCCACGCGCAACACGCTCGACGTGGCGCATCTTATCTCGTGGTAAATCCGGAGCTTCCAAGAGTGGCAGCAAGCGAGCGCATTCGCGGGAAAGAGCATCAAGCACGACGCTGGCAACAGCGGCGCCACGCCTCGCAGCGTCAGAAAAGTCCAGCGATATCACAGGGTAGCAGGCAAACTTATCCCGATAGCGCCCGCCGTCCGCATCCCAAATCTGGGAACCAGCAAACAGGCCCCAATCGACCTGCCCGACTGTGGGTCGCTCCAGAAAAGCCTTAAGCATCGACAGGTTCATGCTCTTGCCAAAGCCTTCGGGCCGGCAACACGCCACAACGGAAGCATCAGCATCCAAGACATCGGCAATAAACATCGTCTTGTCGACTAGCACGCATCGATCCATGGCCTCGGCAAAGTCATGTTCGCCGACCGGTAGCGCCCCGTTACCCGAGCGGTTGATCAACTCTACGCCATAGTAGGCAGTATCGCCATAAATCGCCTGTTCAGACACCGTAACTTCTCCCTAAAACGCAGCACGATGCCCATTGTATCGAGCAACTCAACCGCAATGATGCCGTCATGCAGACGTTTCGGGCAACGGTAGCAACAAGAACCCCGATGGGGCATAACAAATCGTTGCACAACAAAACGGGGCCCAATGCATTCGCACCGGACCCCGTCCTTACTCTTTAGTTATTCGGCAACCGAGATGCTACCCCTCGGAACCGTCCTCACCAGCAGCCTTGTTCTGCTGATCGAGTTTATGCTTACCGCTCACAATAGACGTGGCACCCAGCGTGGCCAGGCTTGCGCTCGCAAGGCTCGCCATCACGATGAGGTCGCCCGTCTTGGGCATATTGCCACCCGAGGCCTTGGTCGTCGTGGTCGTGGTAGTCGTCGTGGTGTTCGAGGTGACGTTCTTGTCGTCACCCTTCTGAGCATCGGCATCGGACTGTCTAGCGCCTGCATTGGTCGAAGCATCGGCATCGCCATCAGTCCTGGACTCGGGAGCCTCGCCAGAAGTGTTCTCATCAGAAGACGAGCCGATGTTGTTGCCAGCCGTCATCGAAGACCCAATCAAGGCGCCAAGCTGCTTGCCAACATTGGTGGAGCCATTAGAGGAGCCGCCATCGGTCGAGCCAGAAACGGAACCACCGGTCGATCCAGAGACAGAACCGCCGGTTGAACCAGAGCCCGAATCACCAGCACCGCCAGCAGACTCCGTGCCGCCCGAAGCAGTCCCGCCATTACCGGCACCATTATTGTTGCCAACACCAGTCGAAGGCGCACCCGTCTCGCCGCCATTGTCCGTATCGCTATCAGTTTCCACCGTTTGCCCGGAAGGCGCCGCCGGCACTTTGTCCGGGCGAGGCGCCGGCGTGGGCTCAGGCTCAGGCTCAGGCTCGGGCTCCACAGGCGTTGCCGCGGCAGCCTCGTCCTCGGCAATATAGACCAGGCAGTCCTTGAGCTCGTTCTTATAGCGATTCTTCCATCCCTCATGGTACTGAGGCTGACTCGAATACTTCCGCGCCACGTTATCAACAACGCTGTTGGAAAGCGCCGTCACAAACTCACGGTCGGTCATGCTGTTGGAAAGGTTTGCCCAGCGGAAAAAGTCCCGGCAGCCACCCGTGCCGCACATATTGGTAATACTCCACACCATGCCTTTGACGCAATCGGCACGACCGGAAATATCAATACCCAGAGCGTTCTTAAGCCACGACTCGGTCACCGCATAGTAGGAGTTGTACACATAGGCATCCTGCAGCGCCGAGAACTCAGCCGGATCGGTGTTGTAAGCACCCAGGAAGGCATCCTGCGCGATGCGACCCAGCTCGGTGAGCTGGCCGTTCGCGTACATGGGGTTGCTTCCGTTGGAAATCTCGCTGCCGCGGTCAATCGCGGCCTTAAGCATGCCGTACTTGGCAGAATCGTAGTTGTAGACCTGCTTCATAAACGGAATGAGCGACCATCGACGGTCGAACTGGTAATAACCCAGCGCGTTATAGCAGTCGCCATACGAAAAACCCTGGTTATAGTTGCCGTGGCTCTCGTACTTGGTAAAGTACTTCATCTCATCAGTCACGCTGACAAACGAAACGCCCTGAACCGACCTCAGCACGCCCGAGAAAGACTGCTGGGTGTACAGGCCCTTATCGATATCGGTGGCATCCGAGGCAACGCCCGGCGTGGGCTCCTCGGCTATAGCGGTTGCGGGTGCGGCAACGGCGCCAAACGAAAGCGCCAGCGTCAGGCCCGCAACAATCGCGGAATGCTTGGGTTGCATACATCCCCCCTGCATTGGTGTGGTTAAAGTGCAGTTTGCAAAGATGGATTCAGTATTACAGCTCCCCGTTTGTTGCACAACAACCCATCGGTAAACGGCAACAACCCTCCGCTAAATCTTAAGGAATTGCGCTCGAGCTACAGTTTGATATCGAAGTGAATCTCGGGGACGGCGGCCAGGTCTGCCAGGGTCACGCCGTCGACGTACTTTTCGATCACGTCGTCTAGGCCGCGCCAGAACTTGACGGTCGAGCACAGATCGCTACGGGTGCAGCTGTTGTCAATGCCATCGCACGCCACCGGGGCCGTGCTGCCCTCGACGGCGCGCAGGATGTCGCCGGCGCGCACCTCGGCCGGGTCCTTGGCCATCATGTAGCCGCCGCCCTTGCCGCGTACGCTCCTAAGCAGGCCAGCCTTCATAAGCGGACGAACCAGCTGCTCCAAATACTTTTGTGAGATATGCTCTCGGTCGGCGACCTCGCGCAGGGCGATCTTGCCCTCGGCGTCACCAAGCGCTGCGATATAAATCATCAAACGGAGGGCATAGCGGCCCTTAGAAGAAATGAGCATACCTACCCTTCCATCGTTTCTGGGGACAAGCACTGCCAATGAATTTGTCCCACAATCTGAAAAGTCGAGTGGATTAGTCGGGTTTTCCCTTGACTAACGCCGAACCCATAGTAACTTTATTCCGAGAAGATTCCTAGGGTTTCGTACACCCGTGAGTACACCATATACAGAGAGGAAGAGCATGAGCGCAAATCCGCTGCTTTCCATCGAGGGCCTCACCGCCTCTGTGGACGAGAAGACCATCCTCCACAACGTCAACCTCAACGTCGCCGCCGGCGAGACCCACGTGCTGATGGGCCCCAACGGCGCCGGCAAGTCCACCCTCGGCCACCTGGTCATGGGCGACCCAGTCTATACCGTCAATGACGGCCGCATCGTCTTTGACGGCCAGGACATCACCGAGCTCACCACCGACAAGCGCTCCCGCGCCGGCCTGTTCCTGAGCTTCCAGGCACCGGTCGAGATCCCCGGCGTGCCGCTGTCAAGCTTTTTGCGCGCCAGCATCGCCGGCCGCCCCGGCCTGGAGATGAAGGGCAAGGAATTCCGCCGTCGCGTCAAGGAGCTCGCAGCCGAGCTCAACATGGATACCGCCTACCTCAACCGCGAGCTGGGCGTGGGCTTCTCGGGCGGCGAGAAAAAGAAGGTCGAGATGCTCCAGCTTCTGCTGCTGCAGCCCAAGCTCGCCATCCTTGACGAGACTGACTCCGGCCTGGACGTCGATGCCCTGTCCACCGTCAGCCACGGCATGGACGCCTACCGCAAGAGCTGCGACGGCTCTATGCTCATCATTACGCATAACACGCGCATCCTGGAGCACTTGGATGTCGACCGCGTCCACGTTATGGTCAAGGGCCACATCGTGCGCGAGGACGACGCCTCGCTGATCCCCTGGATCGACAAGAACGGCTTTGAGACCTTCGAGCGCGAGGCCGCCGAGCAGCGCGCCCAGGCCGAGGCCGCCGCTGCCGAGCAGCAGGCGTAAAGGGGCGACGCAATGACCAAGAACCGCACCGAGGTCGCGGACATCGACCGCAGCCTCTACGACTTCACCTATGGCGAGGAGGGATTCGAGCGCCTCGACGCCGGCATCACGCCCGACATCGTGCGCGAAATCAGCGCCAAGAAGGACGAGCCGCAGTGGATGCTCGACCTGCGCCTCAAGTCCCTCGAAATCTTCAACCGTTTTCCCGACCCGACGTGGGGCCCCTCCATCGAGGGTCTGGACATGGACAACATCGTCACCTACGTCAAGCCCAACACCGACCAAAAGCACGACTGGGAGTCGGTGCCCGACGACATCAAAAACACCTTTGAGCGCCTGGGCATCCCCGAGGCCGAGCGCAGCTATCTGGCGGGCGTCGGCGCGCAATACGACTCCGAGCTGGTCTACCACAACATGCAGGACACCGCGTCCAAGATGGGTATTGTCTACTCCGGCATCGAGGAGGCCCTGCACGACCCGCAGTGGGAGCCGCTCATCCACGAGAAGTTTATGACGCTCATCCCGCCCACCGACCACAAGTTTGCGGCCCTGCACGGCGCCGTGTGGTCGGGTGGCTCGTTTGTCTACGTGCCCAAGGGCACCAAGCTCGATTTCCCGCTGCAGAGCTACTTCCGCCTCAATGCCAAGGGCGCCGGCCAGTTTGAGCATACGCTCATCATCGTCGAGGACGACGCCGACCTGCACTTTATCGAGGGCTGCTCCGCGCCCAAGTACAACGTGGCAAACCTCCATGCCGGCGCTGTGGAGCTCTTTGTGGGCAAGCGCGCGCACCTACGCTACTCGACCATCGAGAACTGGTCCAAGAACATGTACAACCTCAACACCAAGCGTGCGCGCGTGGACGAGGACGGCGACATCGAGTGGATCAGTGGCTCCTTCGGCAGCCACGTGGGTTATCTCTACCCTATGAGCGTGCTCAACGGCCGTCGCGCCCGCTCGAGCTTTACCGGCATCACCTTTGCCGGTGCCGGCCAGAACCTCGACACCGGCTGCAAGGTCGTACTTAACGCGCCAGAGACCTCGGCAACCGTCGAGACCAAGGGCATCTCCAAGAGCGGCGGCATCCAGACCTTCCGCAGCTCTATCGTGGCCACGCCCAAGGCCGAGGGCTCCAAGGCAACCGTGAGCTGCCAGTCACTGATGCTCGACGACCAAAGCCGCTCCGACACCATCCCCGCCATGGACATCCGCGCCAAGAACGTCGACGTCGGCCACGAGGCCACCATCGGCCGCATCGGCGACGATAAGGTGTTCTACCTGATGAGCCGCGGTATCTCGGAGGAAGAGGCCCGTACCATGATCGTCAACGGCTTTGCCAACCCGGTCTCCAAGGAGCTACCGCTGGAGTACGCCGTCGAGATGAACAACCTAATCAAGCTCGAGATGGAAGGAGCGATCGGATAATGAAACAGGAAACCAACACCGCTGCAACCACGCTCGAGCAGGTTAATGCGATGCCGGCCGCCACTTGGGGTTGGCTCAAGATGAACCATACCAAGCTCGAGCTTTCCAACGAGCTTGTCACCGCTCCTGCTGAGGCCGTTGAGGTCGAGGGCCTGGACGAGCAGTTTGCCGGCACGGCCGACGCCTTCGACGCCGCCATGGAAGCCATGGCCGAACGCTTCCCCGAGCGCCGCGCCTCCGCGCCCGGTGATGCCGCCGACCGCGCCCGCATCACGCCCGAGACCGAGCTCGACGTGCCCGCAACCTCCGTCTACCAGGCCGGTGCCATCAAGCTCGAGGAGGAGCTCTCCCCTGCTGAGGCCTTCGAGACCGGCATGGGCGAGGCTGCCTACACCTACCTGGCCGACCACACCACCAAGCGCATCGTCATCGACGTGCCCGCATATCAGCACGCCACGGTCACTGCGCGCGTGAGTGGCGTCGACGCCGCCGCGGCCATCGCCGCCATCGATGTCGTTGCCCGTCCGCAGGCAACACTCGACCTGCAGATCGCTCTGGACTCCCCCGTTGCCGGCGAGGGTGTCGTGGGCTCCGCGCTACGCGTGTGTGCCCACGAATACGCCACCGTCAACGTGACCTGCACGCAGACGCTCGACGATAGCTGGATCGCGCTCGACGACACCGGCCTGTTCCTGGACGAGGGCGCGCGCGTCAACGTGCAGCACACTGTCCTGGGTGCCGGCGCCAGCGCTACCGGCCTTGCCGGCGACCTGCTGGGCGACACCGCCAAGGTGACAATCGATACCGATTACCTGGGTGCCCGCGAGCAGGTGCGCGACTTTAACTACGAGCTGCGCCACCGCGGCTGCAAGACCGAGTGCGAGATCGACGCCAACGGCGTGCTAACCGGCACGTCCAAGAAGGTCTACCGCGGCACCATCGACCTCGTGCACGGTTGCAAAGGTGCCGTTGGCACCGAGCGCGAGACGGTGCTCTTGGCCAAGAAGGGCGTCGACAACAAGACCGTCCCCGTCATCCTGTGCGACGAGGACGACGTCGCCGGCAACCACGGCGCCACCATCGGCCACGTCCGCGACGAGCAGCTGTTCTACCTTGCCTGCCGCGGCCTTGACCAAAATGCCGCCGAGGATCTGTTCATCCGCGCCAAGCTGGAGGACGCCGCACTTTCCGCCACTGACGAGCGCACCCGTGCCGCCGTCGTCCGCTTGGGCAACAACCTGATCGATAACTTTGAAGAGGAGCTCGCATGATCGATACCGAGCACGTAAAATGCGATACCTGCACCGCCCCCGAGCCCATGGAGCTCGACGCCAGCGACGAGGCTTCGCGCGGCTGGCCCACCGTGGACATCGAGACTAACCCCTACAAGGCGCAGTTCCCGCTGTTCCAGCAGCATCCCGAGATCGCCTTCCTCGATAGCGCCGCCACCGCGCAGCGCCCCGCTTGCGTGCTCGACGCCGAGCGCGACTTCTACCAGCGCATGAACGCCAACCCCCTGCGCGGCCTGTACTCGCTGTCCGTCGAGGCCACCGATGCCATCGCCAAGGTCCGCCAGCAGATCGCCGACCTCATCGGCGCCTCCCAGGCCAACGAGGTCGTCTTCACCCGCAACACGAGTGAGTCGCTCAACCTGGTCGCCAAGAGCTTTGCGCCCACGGTGCTGGAGCCCGGCGACGAGGTCGTCATCACCATCATGGAGCACCACTCCAACCTGATTCCGTGGCAGCAGGTCTGCCGCGAGACCGGTGCCAAGCTCGTCTACCTCTACCCCACCAAGACCGGCCAGCTCACCACCGAGGAAGTGCTTGCCAAGGTGGGCCCCAAGACCAAGATCTTGGCCGTGGGTCAGGTCTCTAACGTTCTGGGCGTCGAGAATCCGGTCAAGAACCTCGGCAAGCTCGTACACAAGTACGGCGGCTATCTGGTCGTCGACGGCGCGCAGTCGCTGCCGCACATGCCGGTCGATGTGGCCGACCTGGGAGCCGACTTCTTTGCCTTTAGCGCACACAAGGCCATGGGTCCCATGGGCATCGGCGTGCTGTGGGGCAAGATGGACCTGCTCAACGCCATGCCGCCCATGCTCACCGGCGGCGAGATGATCGATTCGGTCACCGAGCAGGACGCCGTCTGGGCGGCCGTCCCCGAGAAGTTCGAGGCCGGCACGCAGGACGCCGCCGGCATCTTCGCCACAGGTGCCGCTCTCGACTACCTCGTCAACACGGTTGGCTACGAAAACATCCAGGCCCGCGAGCAGGCACTCGTCCACTACCTGATGGGCGAGCTCATGCAGCTCGACTTTGTCCAGATCATCGGCTCCATCTATTGGGACAACCATCACGGCGTCGTCAGCTTTAACGTCAAGGGTATCCACCCGCACGATGTCGCAAGCATCATGGACATGGACGGTGTCTGCATCCGCGCCGGTCACCACTGCGCACAGCCGCTGCTTACCTGGCTGGGAGTCGAGAACCTCGCCTGCTGCCGCGCCAGCGTGGCCTTCTACAACGACAAGGCCGACATCGACAAGTTCATCGCCGGCCTGCATCACGTTTGGAGCACGTTCAATGGGTAACCTCTACACCTCCACCACGTTTATGGAGCACAACTCGCACCCCGACTATAAGTACGAGATGGATGCCCCCACGCACGAGCACGACGGCATCAACCCCAGCTGCGGCGACGAGCTCACCTTGCAGCTGCGTGTCGAGAACAACGTGATCGAGGAGGCCTCGTTTACCGGTCACGGCTGCGCCATCAGCCAGGCCAGCGCCGATATCATGGCCGACCTCATCACCGGCGAGACGGTCGAGGAGGCGCGTCGTCTGGCAGGGCTTTTCCTCGCCATGATCCGCGGCGAGCAGCTCTCCGAGGAAGACCTGGAAGACCTGGACGAAGCTGCCCAGCTTCAGGACATCTCGCACATGCCCGCCCGCGTCAAGTGCGCCGAGCTCGCCTGGCGCACCCTCGACGGCATGCTCACGGGACAAAATAATCAGTAATAGTTGTCTCAAAACTGAAGAATTCTGTTGGCCGAATTGCTTAACTTTCGCGATTCGGCCATTTTCTTTTCTGCCTTTATTTCGAGCCCTCGGCCTGCGCGTCCACCTTTGTATAAGCGCGCACAATACGAGAAACGGTACTTTTGCCAATCCCCGTATACCGCTCAATCTGACGCACCGTAAAACCAGCATCGTGCAATCCAAGAATAACGACATTGCGTTGCGCCGACGGTGCGGCTTTAACCACGTGGAGCGGAACCCCGAGCCCCTTCGCCAACTTTTCGGCAAAGGCGTGGCGTTCCCACTCCGTCTCTTTCATATCGCACAGCGCTGGCTCGCCGCTGTCGGGCGTCGAAAGCGAATAGGCAATAAAGCCCTCGGTAGAACCGAGAAGCTCAAGCACGCATGAAGGGTCGGAAAATCCCCTCGTCATATCGTTGTCATAGGCCCGTAGATACTCGGCAAAGCTGCTCCACGGATAGCGCTCAATCAGAGCAATACCCGCCTCCTGCGGACCGGCGTGTACGGAGCGAATAGCCTCCATCACCTGCCAGTCGGTATCGAGCGAGTGGCGCTCAAAACGCTCACGAAACAGGCAGCCCGCGTGCCCAGTGCGCTTATTGAACCGACGAGCATACGTCAACAGCAGCCGCTGCATGGCTGCGCTCACTTCGTCCTCGCAATCCAAAAGAACCAGATCCACGTGGTCGCCCATGAGACACCACGCCACAATCGTCACCCGGGCATCGCGGCAGCACTCGCGCATCAGCTCCAAAAACTCCCGCCGATCCTCGTCACTCTCAAAGATCAGTTGCTTGCCTGTACCGCGGGCACAGATACGGTAAAAGCCGGTAACCGTTCTCCAAACGCGCTGCATGACGCCCCCTTCGCCAGGATCTGTTTGCCATTCAATACAGCACGATTGAAGCGTGCCATCAAAACATTCACGCAAAACAACTACGCCACACGGCAAAAGGCAGTATACAGGCGGCGAACGGCATCATAGCTACAGGTCAGACAACGCGACATAGTCAAAAGCTTGAATAGAACCGACCCCCTTCAGCGAACCGCACAGCCGCAAACAGCTTTGTTAAATCGCTTCAATTGAAAGTTCCGCGCTTCTCGCTACGAAAACTGAGCCGTTCGCCGAATATTCCGTGCATTTCGCGGTATTATAGGGGCTGCATGTCATGTCCCTTTCGAAGGGTCGCCCGGCAATCGCCAGCCACGACCCCCAGACGGGACGCCAACACGATAGAGAGGAGAGGCATGCAGTACTCACAGGAAGTGGAGAACATGTGCCCCGTTGCCAAGGGTGCATACCACGGCCCCGCACCCATCCCCGAGGAGGGCAAGTGGGTCCAGGCTAAGGAGATTTCCGACATCTCCGGTCTTACGCACGGTGTGGGTTGGTGCGCACCTCAGCAGGGCGCCTGCAAGCTCACGCTGAACGTCAAGGACGGCATCATCGAGGAGGCCCTCGTTGAGACCATCGGTTGCTCGGGCATGACCCACTCTGCCGCCATGGCTTCCGAGATCCTTCCCGGTAAGACCATCCTCGAGGCCCTCAACACCGACCTCGTCTGCGACGCCATCAACGTTGCTATGCGCGAGATCTTCCTGCAGATCGTTTACGGCCGCAGCCAGACCGCGTTCTCCGAGGGCGGCCTGCCCGTGGGCGCCTCCCTCGACGACCTCGGCAAGGGCCTTCGCTCTCAGGTCGGTACCATGTTCGGCACCAAGGCCAAGGGCGCTCGTTACCTCGAGCTCGCTCAGGGCTACGTCACCCGCATGGCTCTCAACGACAAGAACGAGATCATCGCGTTCGAGTTCCTGAACCTCGGTAAGTTCACCGACGCCGTCAAGGCCGGCAAGACCCCCGAGGAGGCCATCGCTGGCGCTATGGGCCACTATGGTCAGTGGGAGAACGCTGCCAAGTACATCGACCCGCGCACCGACGAGGAGACTCACTCCGTCGCCAGCGTGTTCCCGGTTCACGAGTAGAAAGGGAGGGAAATAACTATGACTGTTACGTTCGAAGGTTACGAGCGCCGCGCTGACAAGATCAACAAGTGCCTCGCCGACAACGGCATCGCCTCCCTCGAGGAAGCTCTGCAGATCTGCACCGACAAGGGCTTCAACCCGCGTGAGATCGTCAACAACACCCAGTCCATCGCCTTCCAGAACGCTGAGTGGGCCTACACCCTCGGCTGCGCTCTCGCTGTCAAGCGTGGCGCCAAGTCCGCTTCTGAGGCTGCTGCCATCATCGGCGAGGGCATCCAGGCCTTCACCGTTCCGGGCTCCGTCGCCGAGGACCGCAAGGTCGGTCTGGGCCACGGCAACCTGGGCGCTATGCTGCTCTCCGACGACACCGAGTGCTTCGCCTTCCTGGCCGGCCACGAGTCCTTCGCTGCCGCTGAGGGCGCTATCGGCCTGGCTCTGAACGCCAACAAGGCTCGTAAGAAGCCGCTGCGCGTTATCCTCAACGGTCTGGGCAAGGACGCTGCTCAGATCATCGCCCGCATCAACGGCTTCACCTACGTGAAGACCCAGTTCGACTACTACACGGGCGAGCTCAAGGTCGTCGAGACCATCCCCTACTCCGATGGTCCCCGCGCTGCCGTTAACTGCTACGGCTCCGACGACGTCCGCGAGGGCGTTGCCATCATGTGGCACGAGAACGTTGACATCTCGATCACCGGTAACTCCACCAACCCCACGCGCTTCCAGCACCCCGTCGCTGGCACCTACAAGAAGGAGCGCCTCGAGGCTGGCAAGAAGTACTTCTCCGTCGCTTCTGGTGGCGGCACTGGCCGTACCCTGCACCCGGACAACATGGGCGCCGGCCCTGCCTCTTACGGCATGACCGACACCATGGGCCGTATGCACTCCGACGCCCAGTTCGCCGGTTCTTCCTCCGTGCCTGCGCACGTCGACATGATGGGTCTCATCGGCATGGGCAACAACCCCATGGTCGGTGCCACCGTCGCCTGCGCTGTCGCCGTCGAGGAGGCCCTCAAGGCCTAATCGCGCCTGTGCGATGCTCATATAGTTGAGCTTTAGAGCCGCTACCTTTCGAGGTGGCGGCTCTTTTTGTTTGCGCTGTCGCCGGGCAGCTAATGCCGATATATCAGTTGGGGCGAAATACGAGATGTGATGAGATGGAGCGTCAGAGCGTCCATGACGCCCACCTGCCATATTCGCCCTTTACCGATTTGCCGAGTCTTTGCGATACCTTTGCCGATTACTCGTGCGACAATGCGCCGGACGAGAAAGGAATCCGATGGAATCGACTGATGTACTGGTAATTGGATCTGGCATTGCGGGCCTTTGCGCCGCCATAGAAGCAGCACGTGCGGGCGCAACCGTTACCATCGCAAGCGCCGGCAAGACCATGAGCGGATCGAGCTTCTTCCCCGGAACCTGGGGCCTGGGCCTCATCGGTCCCACCGACACGGCCGACGAGCAGGACCTCATCGACACCATCCAGACCGTCGGCGGCGGCGTTGCCGACCCCGAGCTCGTCCAGACGTTCGTCCATGGCATTCCCCGGGCAATTACATGGCTCGAACGGGAGCTGGGTGTTGAGCTCCAGCGTCCGCAAAGTGCCGCGAGCGCCCAGCAGAAGCAGTTTATCCCCTGCTTTGACCATAAGACGCGTATGTGGCGCGGCCTCACCCGCAAGCCGCTTGAGGACGCGTGTGCGGCCCAGATTGAGTTGCTCGGCATTCGCCTGCTTCCCCGCCACGAGCTTATCGACCTTATTGAGGACACGCCCGGAAAGATTGTCGGCGCCACGCTCTACGACCGTGCAAACGAGCATCTCGTACCTATGGCAGCCAAGGCCACTATCATCGCCGCCGGAGGCACGGGCGGACTGTTCGAGCACAGCCTCACTTCGGCAGACGTGCTCAGCTCCTCGCAGGCCATCGCACTGGCACACGGCGCAACGCTCACTAATATAGAGTTCATGCAGATGATGCCGGGCTTTATCGAGCCCAAGCGCAACCTTGTCTTTAACGAGAAGACCTGGCGCTACGTACATGTAGACCAGCCGGTCGATATCGCCGACGACAAGCTGGACGACCTGCTTGAACAGCGCTCCGGATATGGCCCCTTCACGTCACGCTTGGCCTCCCGCGCCATCGATCTTGCCATCGATCAAGCGGGCGCCGAAGGCCTGGCGCTCCACTACGATTTCCCCCGCGAGGACGTCCCCGAGTTTGTGCAGACCTTTGCCACCTGGCTACAAGACGAGCACGGCATCGCACCGACCGACGAGATGCGTGTGGCGATGTATGCCCACGCTGCCAATGGCGGCATCAAAATCGACAAGACTGCATACACGGGCGTTGAGGGCCTCTACGCCTGTGGCGAGGCAACAGGCGGTATGCACGGCGCCGATCGCATCGGAGGCCTGTCGAGCGCCAACGGCATCGTATTTGGGCGCATCGCGGGCGCATCGGCAGCCCTTGCAGCGCAGAAAGAGCCTGAGGCAGCCCTGAAGGCGGATATCGCCCTCCCCCAGTACGGCATTGCCACAACAGATGCCGAACGCCTGACACACAGCCTTAAACACACGATGAGCACCTATTGCATGATCAACCGCACAGAGACGGGCCTATCCGAGGCACTACACGAGCTTGAGGGCTTGAAGACGGAGGCAACGACCTTGAGCACGCAGAAAGTCCAGGGCAGCGAAGTCGCAGCCCTCGCCCGCCTTCAATCGCAGATTCAACTAGCACAGGAAATGGTCAAAGCCATGCGCAAGCGAACCGAAAGCCTGGGTTCGCACTATCGAGCGGACTAAGCTGAGCACCCATCTAGAGCAGAACACAACTAATCGATATCTATGGGCCCCGTGAGCTCAAAGCGACACGGGGCCCATTCGTGTCCGCACGGGCAAATATACTCATTCTGAATACGGAGTCGACATAGTCCACGTAGACAAATGAACAGAAAGGAAGAGATATGGACAGCAGAGATATCGAGAAATGGCGTGTCGAACTTAACAGCTACGCCCATGTAGAAGACGGCGTTGAGTATTGGCTTGCACGCGATTTAATGGAACCCATGGGGTACACTCGATGGGAGAACTTCGCCGAAGTTATTAAGAGGGCAAAAGTCTCGTGCGAAACAAACAAAACTCCAGTTGATTCCCATTTTCGTGACACCACGAAAATGGTAAGTGCCGGTGTCGCCGCTCGTGCGGTTAAAGACTACAAACTAACGCGCTATGCATGCTATTTAATCGCCCAGAACGGAGATTCAAACAAGCCAGAGATCGCGCTCGCCCAGGCATACTTTGCTGTGCAGACGCGCCGGTTTTACCGATCCCCAGGGCAGGCTCGACTTGTAAATCGTCTGTGCCCTTTCGGGTTCGACCCCATGTACGGTTAACAAAAAAAGCGACCAGCTGAAGCCAGTCGCTTTAACATTCTTTGGTGGGCCGTCAGGGGGTCGAACCCTGGACCTTGGGATTAAGAGTCCCCTGCTCTACCAACTGAGCTAACGACCCAAAGCTAAAGTCCGCTGTGGCGGACTTTAGAGGAGATATCGTGTGGTGGGCCGTCAGGGGTTCGAACCCTGGACCTTGGGATTAAGAGTCCCCTGCTCTACCAACTGAGCTAACGACCCGATATCAACACGAAGCAAGAACTGGGGTGGGTAAAGGGACTCGAACCCTCGACCTACGGGACCACAACCCGTCGCTCTAGCCAACTGAGCTACACCCACCGTGTCCTGTGCGCTTCGCGCTCGACTATTATTGCAAGGAACGCCACGCGATGCAAGCCCCAATTTTCAAGAATTTTGAAAAGAGTTTTTCCTTGATTCTCACCTTGATTCTCATTTTCATTGCAACAGCCTCAGGACTCAGCGCAACGCGTTGCGC
>CABSKX010000038.1 GCA_902478365.1 uncultured Collinsella sp.
ATATAGGAACACAAGGTCAAAGGCGGCACCATGATCCTCCTGGTCGACAAGATCGTGCGTTGAACGGGTGCCGCGCGCATGGTAGTATTTCACATCGTGGTTCAAAGCGTTGGAGGCTGTTCTGCCACCCCAACTGCAAGTGTCACTTTATAAGGGCTCTTGGCGCAACGGTTAGCGCAGGGGACTCATAATCCCTGGGTTCTGGGTTCGAATCCCGGAGGGCCCACCAGGTTTTTCAACAGGTTAGGCAATATGTCTGGCCTGTTTTCTTTTTCATGGCAGTAGTTTTCACTTGCGAATAGCCTGCTTGCTCACTTCCGGGCGCCCTCGGTCGGCCGCCTGCGATGCCGCCGCCACGAAACCGGCCCATCTACTACGTTTAACCCCGACCCCTCGACCATACCACGTATTTCGCGAAAACCGCAGGCTGTCTACCTGCGGTTTTATTTTTGCCCGAGACGCCATGGTCGGGGGATGCCGGCCAAACGTAGTAGATGGGCCGGTTTCGTGGCGGGAGGCCCCGGGGGCGGCCGGGGTGGAGCCTGATGGGAGGGCGGCGGCAGCGCCGCCCTCCCGCGGGGCGCGCCCCGCGGGCTTAGCCGGGCATCGAGGGGCCCAGACGCCCCGGGCACGTCCGCATCGGCCCCGCGGGCGCGGGACTCCGGCGCCCCCCCCTGAAAGTTTTTCCGAAATTGTCCTTGCATCGGCGGGGGCGTTCCCGTATAGTACTTCTTCGCACGGGGGCGTAGCTCAGTTGGGAGAGCGCTTGACTGGCAGTCAAGAGGTCAGGGGTTCGATCCCCCTCGTCTCCACCCGAGCATTGAATGAGGCTCCAACGCAAGTTGGGGCCTTTTTTCATATAGGAACACAAGGTCAAAGGCGGCACCATGATCCTCCTGGTCGACAAGATCGAAAAAAGCTTCGGCGCGCGCGTCCTCTTTAGCGGCGCGTCCTTCCAGATCAACCCCGGCGAGCGCTTTGCGCTTGTAGGACCCAACGGCGCCGGCAAAACCACCATGCTCAAGATCATCATGGGTATCGACAGCCCGGACGCCGGCCAGGTCCAATACGCCAAGGACTGCCAGGTGGGCTACCTAGAGCAGGAAACCAACCTGGAGCAAAAGGACACCACCATCCTCGCCGAGGTCATGGCCGCCGCCAAGGAAATTCGCCGCATGGGCGAGCGCGCCAACGAACTTCAGGCCCAGATCACCGAGCTCTCAGAACAGGGCAAGGACGTCAACGCGCTCCTTAACGAGTACGGCCAGGTCCAGGACCGCTTTGAGCACCTGGGCGGCTACGAGCTCGAGAGCAACGCCCGCAAAATCCTGTCCGGCCTGGGCTTTAAGGTCACCGACTTTGAGCGCCCGTGCTCCGAGTTCTCGGGCGGCTGGCAGATGCGCATCGCGCTTGCCAAGCTCTTCCTGCGCCACCCCGACCTGCTGCTTCTGGACGAGCCTACTAACCACCTGGACCTCGAAAGCGTCCAGTGGCTGCGCGGCTTTATCGCCAACTACGACGGCGCCGTCCTCATCGTCAGTCACGACCGTGCCTTCATGGACGCCTGCGTCGACCACGTCGCCGCTCTCGAAAACCGTCGCGTGACCACCTACACCGGCAACTACAGCAGCTACCTCAAGCAGCGCGAGGACAACCTGGAACAGATGCGCGCCAAGCGAGCCGCCCAGGAGCGCGACATCGCCCACATGCAGGTCTTCGTTGACAAATTCCGCTATAAGCCCACCAAGGCCGCCCAGGCGCAGGAGCGCATCCGTAAGATCGAGCAGATTAAAAAGGAACTTGTCATCCTGCCCGAGGGCCACAAGCACATCGACTTTAAGTTCCCTGACCCGCCGCGCTCCGGCGACATGGTCGTCGGCCTGGAGGGCGTGTCCAAGTCCTACGGCAACAAGCACATCTACAGCGACATCGACCTCAAGCTCTACCGCGGCGAGCACGTGGCACTCGTCGGCCCCAACGGCGCCGGCAAGTCCACGCTCATGAAGATTCTCGCCGGCCTGGAGCCGCCCACTACCGGCACGCGCGACCTGGGCACCAACGTGGGTGTGGCCTATTACGCCCAGCACGCGCTCGAGGGCATGACCGAGTCCAATACCGTCCTGCAAGAGATCGACACCGTCACGCCCAAGTGGACCGTGCCGCAGCAGCGCAGCCTGCTGGGCGCCTTCCTGTTTAGCGACAACGATTCCATCGAGAAGCAGGTTCGCGTCCTCTCCGGTGGCGAAAAGGCGCGCCTGGCCCTGGCCAAGATGCTCGTGGCCCCCGAGGCGCTCCTGTGCCTGGACGAGCCCACCAACCACCTGGACATCGACTCGGTAGACATGCTCGAGAACGCCCTGCAAAACTTCCCCGGCACCATCGTGCTGATCAGCCACGACGAGCACCTGGTACGCGCCGTTGCCAACCGCGTCATAGACATCCGCGATGGCAAGGTCACGGTCTACGACGGCGACTACGACTACTACCTCTACAAGCGCGAGGACCTCGCAGCCCGCGCCGCCGCCGAGGCGGCAGGGGAGAGTGCACCGGCCACGGCCAAGTCCACCAAAGCCTGCGCCGCCCAGGCCGACACCCCCGCAGCTGCCCCCAAGCCTGCCGAGGGCAAAAAGACCAAGGAGCAAAAGCGCGCTGAGGCCCAAGCCCGCGCAGCGCTCAATAAAAAGCTCAAAGGCGTGCGCAACCAGCTTAAGAAGATCGAGACGGAGCTCGACAAAAAGCGTGCCCGCTATGACGAGCTTATGGAATTGATGGCAAGCGAAGAGCTTTATGCCGATCAGGATAAGTTCAACGCCGCGCTGGGGGAATATAACGGCCTTAAGCAAGAGCTACCCAAGCTCGAGGATGAATGGCTGGAGCTTTCCACCCAGATCGAAGAGGAGACCGCGCGTGAACTCTCGTAAGGCCGCTGCCGTGGCGATGAGCATCATCGCCATTGCCTGTCGCATCTGCGGCATCTTTATGAGCGCGATGACCGTGCTGCTGTGCTTTAGCGGCCTCACCGCCAAGTTGCAGATTGTGGGCTTTGTCGTCGAGCTTTCGCGCGCACTGCCGAGCGCCATCGCCGGCTACGGCGTCATCACTTCTCCCTTTGGCGGCGTGTTCCGCCTGGATTACGCCATCGTGGCCGTGATTCTATTTGTGGCCGATTACCTGCTCACGCGCGCCTCGCGCCGCGTCCGCTAGGGGATCGTTATGTCCAGCAGCTACTTCATGAACCTGCTCGCCAGCGCGGTCGCCGTCATCTTGGGCATCGTGATCCACGAGAGCGCGCACGCCGCCGCGGCCTGGGCACTCGGCGATATGACGGCCCGTTCGCGCGGACGCGTCTCGCTCAACCCGCTCAACCATGTCGACCCGTTTGGCACCATCCTCCTGCCGCTGCTGATGCTCGCCGCCGGAGGCCCGGTGTTCGCCTTCGCCAAGCCCGTTCCCGTCTACCTCAACAACCTCAAGCACCCCAAGCGCGACGAGGTCCTGGTGAGCGTGGCCGGCCCCGCATCGAACATCGCGCTCGCCTGTCTTGCCGCCGCCCTCATTCGCCTGACCTATGGCAGCCTCTACACCAGCATGTCATTTGCCCTGGCGTCACAGATCATGAACTTCGGCGCCACCTTTATCGTGGTCAACTTATCGCTCGCGTTCTTTAACCTCATCCCGATCCCACCGCTCGACGGCTCGTCGATCATCGTGCCCTTCCTCAAGGGCAAGGCGCTCGCCAACTACTACCGCCTGCAGCAATACGCTATGCCCATCCTCATCCTGGTTTTGTATCTGCTGCCCATGTGGACCGGCATCGACGTGATCGGCCGCTATTTCGACGTTACCGTGTATCCGCTTGCTGAGCAGCTGCTCAACTTCGCAATCGCCGGCATCTAAGGTAAACTTACAGGTCGACCGTGCAAAACGGTCGCAACATGCACCCAAACCGCGCCGCGAAGGCGCCGTCAAAGGAGGTCGAAGATGTCGTATCGCGTGTCGACGCAGGTCTACAGCGGACCGTTCGACCTGCTGCTGCAGCTGGTAACCCGCCAAAAAGTTGATATCGGCGCCATCTCCATCAGCGAGGTAGCCGAGCAATACCTTGCCGAAGCCGAGCGCATCGAAGCACTGGACCTGGACGTGGCGAGCGATTTTTTGCTGGTCGCGGCAACCCTTTTGGACATCAAGGCTGCCTCTCTGGTGCCGCAGGAGGCCCCACGCAAAGCCGATGACGACGATGACGAGTTCGACGAAGACCTCGAGGAACTCAGCACGCTCGACGGCGACGCCCTGCGCGAGGTCCTGATCCAGCGCCTGATCGCCTATAAGCAGTTTAAGGGCGCGGCGGCCGCTCTCGGTGCGCGCATGCAGGCCGAGAGCCGTATGCATCCGCGCGTGGCCGGCCCAGACCCCGAGTTCCTAGGCCTTATGCCCGACTACCTTGCCGGCATCACGCTGCGCGGTCTCGCCGTCATCTGTGCCGACCTGGACGGCAAGCGCCAGACTTTCCTGCTGGAGGCCGAGCACGTGGCGCCGCATCGCGTGCCGCTCGACCTGACCGTGGCCTCAGTCGACCGCTTTACCATGGCGCACCAAACCTGCACCTTCCGCGAGCTACTGGACGGCGATGCCACCACCGAGCAGCTCGTTGTCACTTTCCTAGCCATGTTGGAGCTCGCCAAGCGCGGCTCGCTCACATTGAGCCAGGACGAGATCTTTGGAACCATTCAGATCAACCGCGTCGAGGGCGCCGAGGCCTATGTGCCCGGCGAGGGCCCCGAGCTCACCGAATAGGAGCGGCAACCATGTCAAGCTTTTCTACGCTAGAGGCAAACAGCCTCAAAGGAGCCCTCGAGGCGCTGCTGCTGGTGTCGAGCGACCCCGTCAGCGCGCCCGCGCTGGCAGGTGCGCTGGATATCGCCCCGGGCGAGTGCGCGTCGCTTTTGGCCGAGCTCAAAGTTGAGTACGAGGAGGCCAATCGCGGCTTTCAGCTGCGCGAGGTCGCCGGCGGCTGGCGCCTGTTCACGCACCCCGCCTACCACGATGTGGTCGAGGCCTACGTGTTGAGCTGGGACACGCAAAAGCTGTCGCAGGCGGCGCTCGAAACCCTGGCCGTCATCGCATACCACCAGCCCGTGACGCGCGAGGTGGTCAAGGGCATCCGCGGCGTTAATTCCGACGGCGTCATCGCGTCACTCGTAGACAAAGGTCTGGTGCGCGAGCTCGGCCGCGACCCCCAGCGCGGTCAAGCCATCATCTACGGCACGACCAACGCCTTCTTGGAAAAGTTCGGCCTGCGCTCCACCCGCGACCTGCCCGACCTGGAGCAGTTTGCCCCAGACGAGCAGTCGCGCCAGTTTATCCGCGAGCGTCTGAGCGGCCGCAGTATTCAGTCCACGCTCGAGGAGCAGGCAGAGGACTTGGACGAAGAGCGCGAACTGCTCGATACCGATGTTGTAGATGTTGAGGCAGTCGAGAACTTGGAGACCCTGGTCGTCGATGAGTCCTCGGAGGATTTGCATGACGAGGACTAACGAAGTAGGGGAGACGCGCGCCATGGGCAACGCAGTACCCGCCACCGTCGCCCAGCCCGTCTATCCGCACACCATGCGCCTGCAGCGCTTTTTGGCGCGCGCGGGCGTGGCGAGCCGCCGCGGGTCGGAGGACCTGATGACCGCCGGACGCGTGACCGTCAACGGCCAGGTCGCAACCGAGCTGGGTACCAAGGTCGATGTCGACCACGATCACATCGAGGTCGACGGTATGCCCGTCAAGCTCGACCAGGGCGCCGTGTACCTGATGCTCTACAAGCCGACCGGCTACCTCACCACCATGAGTGATCCTCAGGAGCGCCCTTGTGTGGCCGACCTGGTCCCGCGCGACCGCTTTCCGGGACTCTTCCCGGTGGGTCGCCTGGACCGCGACACCACGGGCCTCTTGCTCTTCACCACCGACGGCGACCTGTCGCAGGATCTGCTGCACCCCAGCAAACACGTCTACAAGACCTACCAGGCGCTTGTGGACGGGACGCTAACCGATCGCGACCTCACACCGCTGCGTTGCGGCATCGAGCTCGACGACGGCCTGTGCCAGCCGGCAATCTGCCGCGTCATCACCGCGCGCGAGGCTGAAGCCGTGGCCCCGCAGGGTGTGAAACCCGGTACCACCGCCGTGGAGGTCATCATCCGCGAGGGACGCAAGAACCAGGTCAAGCGCATGCTGAGCAAGATCCACCATCCGGTGATCCGCCTACACCGCTGTAACTTTGCCGGCCTTGAGCTCAAGGACGTGGCCAAGGGCTCGTGGCGCGAGCTCACCGACCGCGAGGTGCAGATCCTCAAAAGCGGTGGCATCCCGCCCAAGCAGACGAGCGCCAAGCGCAACGGCGGCAAGCCCCAAGACACGCCCGCCAGCCGCACGCGTCACCACGGCAGCCACGGCTCCGCACCCAAGCGCAACACCTACCGCGAGCGCTACACGGGCTAGGCAACCCGCCGCGCCCCAACGTCCGCGAACCATACCAGCACGTCACCCATCGAAAGGAAGCATTGCATGATCGTCGCCATCGACGGCCCCGCCGGTTCCGGCAAGTCCACCATCGCCAAGGAGATCGCCCGCCAGCTGGGCTTTAACAAGCTCGACACGGGCGCCATGTATCGCGCCGTCACCTTCGCCGCGCTCGACCGTGGCATCGATTTGGACGACGAGGCGGCAATCGACGCCCTCGCCGAGCAAATCGAGATCCGCTTTACCAACGGCACCGGCGAGGACACGCGCCTGACCATTGACGGCCAGGACGCTTCGGCCGCCATCCGCACCCCGCAGGTCGACGCCAACGTGTCCAAGGTCTCGGCCTATCCGGGCGTGCGCACCGCCATGCTCATCCACCAGCGCCGCGCAGCAGAGGACCGCGATATCGTGGCCGAGGGTCGCGACATCGGAACCGTCGTGTTCCCTAACGCGCAGGTCAAGGTCTTCCTGACCGCCGACCCGCGCGAGCGCGCCCGCCGCCGCGTGCTTCAGCGTCACCAAAACGATGCCCAGCCGCTCACGTCCGAGCAGCTCGAAGCCGAGGTCGATGAGACCCTCGACTCCCTCAAGCAGCGCGACAAGCTCGACAGCAGCCGCGAGGTCGCCCCGCTCGTGCCCGCCGAGGATGCCGTACACGTCGACTCCACCGCCCACACCATCGACGAGGTCGTCTCGATAATCGAGGACCTCATCAACCAAAGGAGGTAGCCCATGCGCCTGTTTAAGCAGACGCCCGAGGATTATTACAACGCCCCCTATGCCGAGTTCCCCGCGCTCATCCGCGGCACCGTCGCCGTAGTCATGGCACTCCTTTGGGCCTTCTCCAAGCTCATGTGGCGTTGGAAGGTCGAGGACGCTGACCTGCTGTTTGACCGCCAGGAAGGCCGCGGCAGCGTGGTCATCTGCAACCACACCTCGATGGCCGAGCTCTTGGCCGTGGAGACGGCGCTGTTCTTTGGGGGCCGCCGCATTCGTCCCATCTTTAAGTCCGAGTTCGCCAAGAGCAAGATTGTGCGCTGGGCCTTTAGCCGCGTTGGCGGCATCCCCGTGGAGCGCGGCACCGCCGATATGAAGTGTCTGCGTGCCGCCCAGCATGCGTTGCAGCGCGGCGAGGACGTCCTGATCTTCCCCGAGGGCACGCGCATCCGCTCGCGCGAGATCAAGCCCGAGGTCCACGGCGGCTTTGCGCTCATTGCCCAGATGGGCAAGGCACCCGTCAACCCCCTCGCCATCTGCGGCTGGTCCGACATCACGCCTGCGGGCAAAAGGATCATGCGTCCCAAGAAATGTTGGATCCGCGCCGGTAAGGCCGTCTCGCTTTCCGACGCACCGGCTGGGCTTAAGCGCACGGAGCGCCTGGAATGGTTTGAGTCCGAGGCCATGAACCGCGTCTACGCCATGCGAAACGATCTGTGCGCCGAGCATCCGGGCAGGTTCTAGCCATGAGCGAGAACGTGACGAACACCGCCGCGACCGCGTCCGACCAGGCAACAGCGCCTACCATCGAGATCGCCGCCCACGCCGGCACTTGCTACGGCGTACAGCGTGCGCTCGATATGGCGCTGGCCGCCGCGCCGCAGGCAGGGGAGTGCGCTCAGGTCCATACCTTGGGTCCGCTCATCCATAACCCCATCGTGGTACGCGAGCTCGCTGAGGCAGGCGTTGGCTTGGCGGAGAACCTGGATAATGCCGCAACCGGCACCGTGATCATCCGCGCCCACGGTGTGGTGCCACAGGTGATCGATGCTGCCCGCAAGCGCGGCCTTAACGTCGTCGACGCCACCTGCCCTTACGTCAAGAAGGTCCACGTGGCCGCCGAGCGGCTGGTGCGCGAGGGCTATCGCGTACTCGTCGTGGGCGAGCCGGGCCATCCCGAGGTGGAGGGCATCCTGGGCCACGCTGGTGGTGACGCGCAGGTCGTGAGCTGCGCTGCCGATGCGGACGCGCTGCCGCTCAAGGGCAAGGTGGGCCTCGTCGTGCAGACCACCCAGACCGCGCAGAACCTCGCCGAGGTCGTGGCTGCCATCATCCCGCGCGTGCAGGAGCTGCGCGTGATCAACACCATCTGCGCCGCTACGAGCGAGCGCCAGCAGGCAGCCGCATCACTTGCCAACCGCTGTGATTGCATGGTCGTGGTGGGCGGCAAGAACTCGGGCAACACCCGCCGCCTGGCGCAGATTTGCGCAGACGCCTGCGAGCGCACGTATCACATCGAGGAAGCTTCCGAGCTCCAGGCCGCGTGGTTTACCGACGCTCACCACATCGGCATCACAGCCGGAGCCTCCACCCCGCAAGAACACATCGAGCGCGCCGTCGAGCGCATCAAGGAGCTTTGCCGCTAACCATGGACCAGACCGTACCCGCATACGCCGCCGAGGTGACCGATTACGGGCGCAGCCGCGACCCCGAGCCGGGTGAGGGCGCGCTCGTAAAGAACGTGCGTCCCGAATCGCCCGCGTGGGATGTGGGTATCGAGCCGGGCATGCGCGTGCTCACGGTCAACGGTGAGGTGCTCACCGACATGATCGTATGGCTCTGGGAGGCCGACGACGACACCGTCGACCTCGAGGTTTTCGACCCGCGCGACAACAGCGTCACCCCCGTCGAGCTCGACCGCTTCCCGGGAGAGGACTGGGGCCTTGAATTCGATGGCCCTATCTTCGATGGCATGCGCACCTGTGTGAACGCCTGCGTATTCTGCTTTATGACGATGCTCCCCAAGGGCGGCCGCTCCACGCTTTATATTCGCGACGACGACTATCGCCTAAGCTTTTTGCAGGGCAACTTTGTCACGCTCACCAACCTCACCGACGAGGACGTGCAAAACGTCATCCAACGCAACATGAGTCCCATGAACGTATCGGTCCACGCCGTGAGCCCCGACGTCCGCCGTCGTATGATGGGCCGCAACGCCCAGCGAGGCATGGACGTACTCGAGACCATCATGGCCGCCGGCATCGAGATTCACGCGCAGATCGTGTTGTGCCCCGGCATGAACGACGGCGAGGAGCTGGAAAAGACCCTGCGCTTTTGCGAGGAGCACGAGCAAATCACAAGCCTGGGCATCGTGCCGCTCGGTTTTACCAAGCATCAGAACCGCTTTAGCTGGTCATACAGCGACAAGCCCGACCTGGCGCGCGAGACCATTGCCATGATCCGTCCCTACCAGGACCGCGCCTTTGAGCGTTTTGGCCGCCACACCTTCCAGATGAGCGACGAGTTCTACCTGGACGCCGGCATCGATCCGCCCGAGGCGGACTTTTACGACGGCTATCCGCAGTACTACGACGGTATCGGCATGATCCGCTCATACCTAGACGAGACGGACGATGTGCTTGCCGCCGATGCCGAGCGACTGGCTCGCGTCCGCGAGGCCATCGCCGTCCGAGGCCAGCACCTGCTGTGCCTCTCGGGCGCCAGCGCACGCGACACGGTAGCCCGCTTTGTGGAATCGCCCAAGGGACTCGCCGGCACTGTCACAGCCATCAAGAACCGCTACTTTGGCGGCAACGTGGACGTGACCGGCCTCATCGTCGCGTGTGACATTCTGGAGCAGCTGCCGCAGGATCTCTCTGGGGTTATGCTCTTTGTGCCTAAGCTCATGTTCAACGCTGACGGCATGACGCTTGACGAGTATCATCGTGACGATTTACTCGCAAGCCTTAACCACCGTGGCGCCGAGGTTCATGTGGTGTCGACCATGCCGCATGAGCTGCTCGATACCCTGGAGCGCATCCTTGGCATTGTGCCCGCAGACTCTAACACTTCCACTGACCCTACCCATTAAAGGAGAGCAGATGAAACCTATCGTCGCCGTCGTCGGACGCCCCAACGTGGGCAAGTCCACGCTCGTTAACCGCCTGGCCCAGACCTCGGACGCCATCGTCCACGAGTCCCGCGGCGTCACGCGCGACCGCTCATACCACACGGCCGATTGGAACGGCCGCGAGTTCACCATCGTCGACACGGGTGGCATCGAGCCGCTCAAGAGCGATGACGTCTTTGCCACGTCCATCCGCGACCAGGCCCTCGCCGCCGCCGAGGAAGCCGCTGTCATCCTGTTTGTGGTCGACGGCCGCACCGGTGTCACCGAGGAGGACGAGTCGGTCGCCCGCATGCTCAAGCGCTGCGACAAGCCGGTCTTTCTGCTGGTGAACAAGCTCGACAACCCCGATCGCGAAAACGACAGCATCTGGGAGTTCTATTCCCTCGGCATCGGCGAGCCCACGCCGCTCTCGGCCCTGCACGGCCACGGCACGGGCGACCTGCTCGACGATATCGTGGCCCTGCTTCCGGAGGAAGAGGACGAGGTCGCCGATGAGTTCCCCGACGCGCTGAACGTCGCCATCATCGGCCGCCCCAACGCCGGTAAGTCCTCGCTGTTCAACCGCATCCTGGGCGCCGACCGCTCTATCGTGTCCAACATTGCCGGCACGACGCGCGATGCCATCGACACCGTCGTGGAACGCAACGGCAAGCACTACCGCATGGTCGACACCGCGGGCATTCGCAAGAAGAGCACCGTGTACGAGAACATCGAGTACTATTCGATGGTCCGCGGCCTGCGCGCCATCGACCGCGCCGACGTGGCTCTGCTCGTCGTCGACGCCTCCGTGGGCGTCACCGAACAGGACCAGAAGGTCATGGGCTTGGCCATCGAGCGTGGCTGCGCCATCGTGGTGCTGCTTAACAAGTGGGATCTGCTCGACGACGACCGCAAGCGCGAGGCCTGCATGGAAACCGTCGACCGCCGTCTGGGCGTCATGGCTCCCTGGGCCCAGTACCTGCGCATCTCTGCCCTCACCGGCCGCAGCGTCGAGAAGATCTGGGCGATGGTCGACGCCGCCGAGAAGACGCGCTCGCAAAAGATAACCACCTCGCGCCTCAACACCTTCCTCACCGACCTGCGCGAGTTCGGCCACACCGTGGTGGACGGCAAGCGCCGCCTGCGCATGCACTACGTGACCCAGACGGGCGTCAACCCGCCGACGTTTACGTTCTTCGTCAACCACAGCGACCTGGTCAACGACACCTACCAGCGCTACGTGGAGAACCGTATGCGCTCGACCTTCGATTTTGCCGGCACGCCCATTCGACTCTTCTTTAGGAAGAAGGAGCAAAAGGATGCATAATCCGATTCTTCTGACTGCCATCTGCGCCGTGGTCTCGTTCTTTGTCGGAGCGATTCCGTTTGGCCTGATTCTGGGCCGCGTTTTTAACCACACGGACATCCGCAAGGCGGGTTCTGGCAACATCGGCACCACCAACGCCCTGCGCGTAGCCGGCCCTAAGGTGGCCGCGCTCACGCTGCTGCTCGACTGCCTGAAGGGCGCCATCTGCGTCCTTATCGCCCGTCCGCTCATCGCGAGCGTGGGCTATGGCTTTCCGCCGAACATCATGGCGCCTGGAGCTCCCGGCGACTGGATGCTCGGTGTTATCTGCCTGGCAGCGGTATGGGGCCACATCTTCTCGCCGTACCTCAACTTCCATGGCGGCAAGGGTATCGCCGTGGGTCTGGGCGTCATCCTCGCCTGGTACTGGCCCATTGGCCTGTCGTTGCTGGGCATGTTTATCGTGGCCGTCGCCATCACCAAGTTTGTGTCGGTGGGCTCGCTCGCCGCTGCCATCGGCCTTCCCATCGCCGCCTGTGCGGTCTTTCCGTACAGCAGCCTAGGCCTTAAGTTTTGCATGGCGATGATCGGCATCACCGTGGTGTGGGCCCATCGGGCGAACATCAAAAAGCTCATGACCGGTAAGGAGTCCAAGCTCTCGTTTACCAAGCGCGTCACCGAGCCCGATGATAAGTAGGAGAGAGTCATGAATGTTGCGCTGATTGGCTCCGGCTCCTGGGGAACCGCCGTCGCCGGCCTTGCCGCCGCGCGAGCCGAGCGCGTGACCATGTGGGCCCACAGCGAGCAGACGGCCGCCGGCATTAACGGCGAACACCGCAATCCCCGGTATCTGGTGGACTACGAGCTGCCCGGCAACGTTGTCGCCACCACGGACCTGTCGCAGGCGCTCGACGGCGCTGATGCCATCATCTTTGCCGTGCCTTCGACGCACCTGCGCGACGTTTGCCACCAGGCGGCGCCGTTCATCGCGGACGAGATGCCGGTTCTGTGCCTCACCAAGGGTATTGAGCCCGAGTCGGGCCTGCTCATGAGCGAGGTCATTGCCAGCGAGATCGGCAACGAGCGTCGTGTGGCGGCCCTCTCGGGCCCCAACCATGCCGAGGAGATTTGCCGCGGCGGGCTCTCTGCCGCCGTCATCGCCAGCGAAGATACGCAGGTAGGGGAGACCTTTAAGGAGCTGCTGCTGTCCACGGCCTTCCGCATCTACCTGTCGCAGGATATGACCGGCGTCGAGGTATGCGGCGCCATGAAGAACGTTATCGCCATCGTGTGCGGCATTTCCGCTGGCTCGGGCGCGGGCGACAACACGCTTGCCCTCATCATGACGCGCGGCTTGGCAGAGATCAGCCGCCTGGTGCACGCCCGCGGCGGCCAGGCCATGACCTGCATGGGGCTTGCCGGCATGGGTGACCTCATTGCCACCTGCACCTCCGAGCATTCGCGCAACCGCACCTTTGGCTACGAGTTTGCCCACGGCGTTTCGCTCGACGAGTACCAGACGCGCACGCATATGGTCGTGGAGGGCGCCGTTGCCGCCCGCAGCGTGAGCGAGCTCGCCCGTTCACTGGGCGTAGACATTCCGCTCACCTTTGCCGTGGAGCAAACGCTCTACAACGGTGTTACTTTGGATAGGGCGCTCGAGATCCTTACCGACCGCGTCCCTTCTCAAGAGTTCTACGGACTTACCGACTAGCGCAGAAAGGCTACTACCATGGGTTCCATCAAAATCGCTCCGTCTGTCCTTTCGGCCGACATGGCCAACCTCAAGGGCGAGCTCGACAAGATCGCCGGCGCGGACTACGTGCACTTTGACGTCATGGACGGTCATTTTACCGGAAACCTCACCTTTGGCGTCGATATCCTCAAGGCCGTCAAGCGCTCCACCGACGTGCCGGTCGACGCGCACCTCATGGTGTCGAATCCCGACGAGACCGTCGATTGGTATGCCGATGCCGGTGCCGATATGATCACCGTGCACTACGAGGCCTCCACGCACCTGCACCGCACGCTCACGCACCTGCAGCAGCGTGGCGTCAAGGCCGGCGTGGTGCTCAACCCCGCCACGCCCGTCTGCGTGCTCGAGAGCATCATCGACGTTGTCGACATGGTGCTGCTCATGAGTGTGAACCCTGGCTTTGGCGGCCAGAGCTTTATCCCCGGTACCATTGCCAAACTGCACGAGCTCAAGGCCATGTGCGAGCGTCACGGCGTTTCGCCTCTCATCGAGGTCGATGGCGGTATCTCTTCCAAGAACATCGCCGAGGTCGTCAAGGCTGGCGCCAACGTGCTCGTGGCCGGTTCCGCCGTATTTAAGTCCGAAGATCCCGCTGCCGAGGTTGCGCTGCTGCAGAAGCTGGGCAACGAGGCCGCACAGGAGGCATAAACCCTTATGACCGCAGGTCAAAACCGCATACCCGTGAATCTTGACTATGCCGCCTCGACGCCCATGCGCGCCGAGGCGCTCCTTGCGCAGCGCGAATATGACGACAGCGAGCTTGCCGGCGTCAACCCCAACTCGCTGCACTCGCTTGGCCGCAAGGCCGCCGCACGCCTGGAAGTCGCCCGTCGCGAGATAGCCCGTAGCTTTGGCGCACGCGTTCGCCCGTCCGAGATCATTTTGACCAACGGCGGCACCGAGGCAAACCAGCTGGCGCTCCTCGGACTTGCGGAGGGCGCTCGTCAGCGCGATCGCAAGCGCGACCGCGTAATCGTGTCGGCGATCGAGCACGATTCGATCCTGGACAACCTTCCGCTGCTGCGAGCCGCGGGCTTTACCGTCGACCTGGTACAACCCTGCCGCGCGGGCTACATTGAGCCCGCCGCGTTGAGCGACTTGTTGGGGGACGACGTAGCGCTCGTGAGCATTATGGTCGCAAATAACGAGACCGGTGTGGTGCAGCCCATCCGCGAGCTTGCCGCCGTCGCACACGCCGCGGGCGCCCTGTTCCACACCGACGCCATCCAGGGATATCTGCATATTCCGCTCGATGTGCACGAGCTGGGCGTTGACGCCATGACCGTTGCCGCACACAAGATTGGCGGCCCCGTGGCCTCCGGCGCGCTCTACCTTAAGAACCGCACGCCCTTGCGCCCCCGCATCTTCGGCGGCGGACAGGAGGCCGGCCGTCGCGCCGGCACGCAGGACCTGCGCACGCAGCTGGCTTTTGCCGCTGCCGCCTCCGCGTTGTTGCCGAACGTAGCCCAGGAGCGCGCGGCGCTGCAGACTTTGTCCGACAAGCTCTACGCCACGCTCACGGCCCATCCGCGTATTCATGCCACGATGGGCGACTATGCGCAGGCCAATCGCCTGCCCGGCATGGTTTCGCTCTACGTTGACGGCATGGACTCCGAGGAGCTCATCATTAAGCTCGACGCCGCCGGCTTTGAGGTTTCGGCCGGCTCTGCCTGCTCGAGCGGCAGCATGGACCCGAGCCATGTGCTCAGCGCCATGGGCATTGGCCGCGAGCAGGCTCTCGGCGCCCTTCGTATCTCGTTCGATGACCGCGTGAACTCGGCCGATCTGGACGACTTTGCCCAGGCGCTACTCTCGATCGTGGGTGCCGCATGATTGTTGCCGATCTCGAGCGCGCTCTGCTGGTGCGCTATCCCAAGACGGACGCCGAGCCCTGGGACCACGTAGGCCTTTCCGTGGGCGACCCAGCCGCCGAGATTACCGGCGTGGCCTGCGCACTCGACGCGACCGAAGCCAACGTGCACCGCGCCCAGGAGGCCGGTGCCAACGTGTTGTTGACACATCATCCTATCTACATCAAGGCACCCGAGGCGTTTTCCCCGGCGGATGCGTCGCGCCCCCAATGCAGCGCAGCACTATTTGAGGCCGCCCGTTGCGGCGTGAGCATTATTTCGCTCCATACCAATCTGGACCGCTCGCACGAGGCGCATGCCTGCCTAAGTGAGCTGCTGGGCGCTGAGCCCATGAGCTCGCTGGAGCATGTGGACGAGCCTGAACTCACCGGTCTGGGCGCATTCACGACCCTCCACGACGCCTGCAACCTGCGCGATCTCGCCAACCGTGCCGCCACGGCCTTTGGCAGCGACCCGCGCGTATGGGGCGAAGCCGAGCGCCCGTGCCGCACCGTCGCCATCTTGGGCGGCTCCCTCGGCGATTTTGGTGAGCTTGCCATCGCCGCCGGCGCAGATGTTATTGTGACCGGAGAGGCCGGCTACCACGTGGCGCAGGACCTTGCCTTGCGCGGTCTGGGCGTCATCCTGCTCGGCCACGATCGCTCCGAGGAGCCGTTCGTGGATATCTTGATGAACTCTGCAGTTGACGCAGGGGTCGACCCCCGTCATGCGATTAAAATACTGAACCCTTGCCAATGGTGGACTGTGACAAAAGGAGAGAACTTATGAGCGCCGGCGCTACGCTACTCAAGCTGCAACAGATCGATTTGGAACTCGCCCGCAACAAAAGCGAACTTGCCAATATGCCGGAGCTCAAGGAGCTCGCTTCTAAGCGCAAGACCTATGTGAAGCTCAAGTCCGAGATGACCAAGCTCTACGCCCAGCGCAAGGACCTGGATATTGAGCTCGACGACCTCAACACCACCGAGATTCAGACCAATAACGCCATCGAGGCTGCCAAGAAGCGTCACGTCGACGGTTCTGATTACCGCGAGGTGCAGGACCTGGAGAATGAGCTTGCCACCCTGGCCAAACGTCTGGACAAGATCGAGCACACCCGCAAGGACGTCATCGTCGCCCATAAGGAAGCGCTCGACCGCGAGGCCCGCGCGCAGGCCATCATCGCCAAGTTCGAGGAGGGCGTGAAGGCTGACACCAAGGCCGCACGAGCCAAGGCCGCCGACTTGCAGGCCCAGATTGATGCCGCCACCAAGGAGCGCACTGCGCTGGCTGCCACGCTGCCGACTGACGTGCTCACCGATTACGAGCGCCTGCTTAAGCAGTTCCGCGGCCTGGCCGTCGAGACCATCCAAGGCAACATCCCCACGGTCTGCCACACAGCGCTGCAGGCATCGTCCATGAGCGACCTCAACCACGACGGTAGTGAGATTACGCACTGCCCGTACTGCCACCGCCTGCTCGTGCTCCCCAGCAAGGAAGCTTAAACGATGGCGGCACCCAACAATTCAATGCAACTTGAGGGGAAAACGATCCTGCTGGGCATTACCGGCGGGATCGCCGCCTATAAGTCGTGCAATATCGTGCGCCTGCTGCAAAAGCGCGGCGCACGCGTCAAGGTCGTTATGAGCGAGCATGCCACCGAGTTTGTGGGGCCGCTCACATTCCGCGCGCTCACCAATGAGCCGGTCGCGGTGGGCCTGTTCGACGACCCTTCCGACCCCATCCACCACATTTCGCTCGCGAAGGAGCCCGACCTGGTTGTCGTGGCGCCCGCGACGGCCAATATCATCGCCAAGATGGCCAACGGCGTCGCCGATGACCTCATCTCCACCACGCTGCTTGCCACGCCGCGACCCATCGTGATCGCCCCCGCCATGAACAATGGCATGTGGAAGGCGCCGGCAACCCAGGCCAACATGGCCACGCTGCGCGAGCGCGGCGTTCACGTGGTGGGACCCGGCAGCGGCTACCTTGCCTGCGGCGACGTGGACACGGGGCGCATGAGCGGGCCCGAGGACATCGTCGAGGCCATCTGCGAGGTGCTCAATCCCTCGCCCCAGGACCTTACAGGCAAGCGCATCGTGATCACCGCCGGTCCTACGCACGAACCGATCGATCCGGTGCGCTTTATCGGCAATCGGTCGTCGGGCAAGATGGGCATCGCACTGGCAGGGGAGGCCGTACGCCGCGGCGCTGCGGTCACGCTCGTGCTGGGGCCGACGTCACTCGACGTGGGTCGCGGCGTGGAGTGCGTGCGCGTGCAGACCGCCGCAGAGATGCTGCAGGCGGCGCTGGGCGCCTTCCAGACGGCCGATGCGGCCATTTGTGCGGCGGCTGTCGCCGACTACACACCCGCGGCCCCTGCCGACCATAAGTTAAAAAAGGCCAACGAGCGCCTGGATCGCATCGAGCTGGTCGAGACAGTCGATATTTTGGCCGAGCTCTCGCGCCAAAAGGGAGAGCGCCGTGTGATCGGATTTGCAGCCGAGACCGATAACGTCGTAGAGTACGCTGAGCGTAAATTGGCCCGCAAGGGCTGCGATGCGATCATCGCCAACGATGTCTCGCGCGCCGATTCGGGCTTTGGCACCGACACCAATAAGGCCTGGATCGTGAGTACGGCGGGTACGCAAGAACTTCCCGTGCTAACAAAACCCCAGCTCGCAGATACAATTTTGGACTTGCTCAAAAATAATTAAAAAAGTTCTTGCACAAGTCCAAAGTTTCGGGTTAATATACTCCCTGTTGCGAGCGAGAGCAGAGCAACAAACAAAAGCTTCGGGACGTGGCGCAGCTTGGTAGCGCACTTGACTGGGGGTCAAGGGGTCGCTGGTTCGAATCCAGTCGTCCCGACCAGAAGTTTGCAGGTCAGGCACCTAGTGCCTGACTTTTTTTGTTTTAAGCAATTGCTTAATTTTGATTAATCAACAGGGTGCCAAAAATCACCCTGCGCGATAATCGCCTTTTGCGGCTACTTGCGCGTTTTGCACACGCTTGGGCCGATTTATTAACGCGATATGAATCTACATACGCGTAGCTGGTATACAGTCGAGTACAGACTGTATTTATCGCGGCGATTTACACAGATATAGCGACTGTAACGAACAAGCGTGTCGCTGTATTTATTCCAGTAGCTCACTTGACCGGTGGACAAGTGAGCGATTGCAACGATATGCCAACCAGGATGGGCTCCATACGAGGACGCCGCAGGGGTAATGGCGGGGGAGTGCAGCAGGCGCTCTGAGAGCCGCTGTATGACCCCATGTCTCCTTAACTCGATAATTTGTGTTTCAAGCCACGAATCGGTCGAGCAATTGCCAAAAGAAAGGCCCATGCAGGATTGCACGGGCCTTACATCAGATCAAATTTGAGCTAGAAGCACCAAACGGGGCAGACGCAATACGAGTACCCCGCGTAGTCGGCGTACGTCGGGTCGCCGCTGCTGTCGACATTGAGGAAGTAGTAGGAGTTGCTCGGATTCACCGAGCGCTCCCACCAACTGCTGCCAATCTTCAGACAGGCATTAACAGAATAGTTCTCCGTCACCTTGCCTTTGAAGGCCTCGTACTGGGTGCCCTCGGAGGAAGTCCAGGGATAGGATGCCCAATAGGAGGTGGGGGGGGGCGATCTCAGAGTAGCTGAGCAGGAACAGCTTGTCCGAGGTAGCCGTCACGGCGGCGTTCTTGTTCTCATCACCGCCCCCGACATTGTTCGATAGCTTTTTGACGGCCTTCACCTTGGACTGGAAATCGGAGGGCATCAGATTCCAGATCTTGCCGGAGTTCATTTTCTGACGGAGTTCAGACTTCTCCCAACCGCCGGCGTTGGTGTCAATCGCGTTCATGGGGGACCAAATGCCCGTCGTGGTGGTGAGGAACGTGAGGCCCGCCTTGCCGGATCCGCCTGCAGGGTCATCATGATTGATGCCGATAATGCGGTAAGTCAGCGTCTTGCCATCGGTGAGCTTCATCGAGAACTCGGTGCCGGCATCCATCGCGGCCTTCGCCTTGGCGTAGGCGGGCGACGCCTCGCCCTTGGCGGCGATGTCCTCGGCAACTGCCTTCTGCTCACCGAGGGTCCAGTCCTTCGCGTGTCCTTCGCGTCCTTGGCGAGCGCCGCCTGGACGGTCGCGGAACCCGCGCCGTTACCGCTGCCGGAACCGCTCGGTTCCCAAGTCCCACCTGCTGTCCCGTTTACCAATACTCCCGCCACCGTGTTGAACTGGTTCCTGATTGCCGACGAGACCCAAGGGCCGGCTATCATCACAACCAGGACGATAATCGCGATGACCAGAACGTACTCGATGGCTCCTTGGCCTCGGAGGCGGGTATTCCTAGGAGATACCCACCCCCCGAAGGTTAATTGCCGCTGCATGCATATGCGACACTCCCTTCGCATGGGGATTGATATTGCATGCAGAGCGTACGTTAAAGCGAACCGACTAGCCCGTAACGTGCCGCTGAGGCAACGGCGGCACGGGTGCCCGCGCCACATAAACTGCTTGCCGTTTTGTTTCTTCAGACCTACTGCCACGCCTTCGGGAGGATAACGCCGGGGGCGCAGTGATTGAAGTCACTATGATTGGCATAGGTTGGGACATTCCAATCGGATAGTCGAGGTTTAGATTTTTGCAATAGCTAAACATGCCGAGCATATCCATAACATCTGAGGTCTTCCACCCTGGTCCAAATTTCACGCTTTTCAGCGAACTGTCGGTGGAAAAAAGGAGACGTAAATCGCCGGCTTTCCGCGTCGACCATCCGGAGATGTCAATCTCCTCGACCTTGTAAAGGTTTTTGAGCGCCGAGTCGAATTCGACGACCGAGGACGTATCCCAGCTTGAAATACTGAAGGAAGTCGCATTGCCGCAATACGCGAATGCGTGCTGCAGATTTGTGCAGTTCGACATGTCGAACTTTGCCAGATCAAAGCTCTTGCAGTTCTCCATGTACTGAAAGCAAAATGCCAACGAGTGGATTTCTATGCCATCGTCAATGGCCTTTACGGCCACGATATTACTTCTGTTAGGCCACCAGGGGGCAGTCGTCTTGCCGTCGTTTCCCACGGTCGCGGTGGCGTATCCATTTTCGAACCCCGTATACACCGCCGTCACGCGGCGGCTGTTGAGCATGTCACCGACTCTGGGGACCCCGCGGCGCTTGTAGAACATGAGGCTGTGGTCGTCCTCCGAGTACACGGCGAACGCTATCCCGTGAACGGGGTCCACGATGTCGGCGTCGGTCAACGACCCGTTGCCGCCGCCCGTGCCGCCCGACTCCCAGCTCCCCTTTGAGATTCCGTTGCCGAGCGTCCCCGCCACCGTGTTGAACTGGTTTGTGATCGCCGACGAGACCCACGGTCCCGCGATCAGCACCACCAGGACGATGATCGCGATGATCAGTACGTACTCGACTGTCGACTGCCCCTTCGGGCGGCGGGTAAATCTGGGAGATACCCCCCCCCGAAAGGAATTTCCGCTGCATGCATGTGCGGCTCCTCTCGGATTGCTTTGGCTGATGCTGCAGAGGATAAACGCGATTACTAAGGATGAGTCAACAATGCCGCAGCGGCATTCACACTAAGAGGGTAAGGCGTTCGGAGTGACATCCCGTTCCAAAACGTATACTTGATTTAAGGCGGAGTGGAATGTGGGCGCGCAAGGAGATGCGGAATCGATGAGAGCCTCAAAAAAACTACTGCAGTGTTATCATCTTTCATCCTCTCTATTCTTCCATTTCTGATTCTATGGGCGGCTTGGTCAGTCCTCCCTGATACAATTCCCGCTCATTGGAGTGGGGGTGTGGTTGATCGATGGGGTAATAAGCTTGAATTGCTGGTTGTTCCGCTGTTTTCTCTGATTGGTTCTATTGCAATTTCTGTGTACCTTATTG
>CABSKX010000039.1 GCA_902478365.1 uncultured Collinsella sp.
GATTCAGATTCGACAAGGGGCGACCATTGTGCAATCGCAAGAAGATGACGGGGCGAAATGTCAATCCTGGTCTAACAGAGCCTAAGATATTGCTAGCGAGTCATGGTTATCTCGCCCAAGGTATGAAGAGCTCTCTCGAGATCCTGATGGGCGCCAACGACCGAATCGAGTGTCTGTGCGCCTATGTCGATGACGACACGAGGGATGTCGCAGCGCTTATCGATGCTTGGATGGAGTCGAAGGACCCTGCCGACTCTTGGTTTGTCGTGACTGACATCTTTGGCGGCTCTGTAAACAACGAATTCATTCAGAGGCAGACCGCCGGATCGTTTACGTTGATCACCGGAATGAACTTGCCGCTGCTGGTGGAAATGGCTACACAGCTGGACTCCCTGGATGCGGACAAGGCCAAAGCTGCGGTCGAGGGATCACGTTCGTTTATCATGCTTTGTGAGGCGGCGGACATGCTTGCCGATGTCGAAGAAGAAGAGTTCTAGTTAGTTCTGGTTCGAGCCCTAGCTAAGGGCCACGCCTGTCATTACCTTTATTACGTGCGGAGATGATTACGATGATTAAGCTTACGAGAGTTGATTACCGATTGATTCACGGCCAGGTCGCCATGTCTTGGACACATGCGCTGGATGTCGATTGCATCCTGTGTGCCAGCGACGCCGTGGCAAAAGACGACATGAGAAAAGCCGCATTGAGGCTAGCTCGTCCCAACGGCGTGAAGCTCGTCATAAAAGACGTAAACGCTGCTATCGAGGCGCTCAACAGCGGCGTCACCGACAAGTATTCGCTGTTTATCATTGTCGAGACGATCGAGGATGCCTATCGCCTTGCTAAGGGTTGCAAAGACATCAAGGAGATCAATCTGGGCGGAACTCGAAAGTCTCCCGAGACCACGCTTCATCCGACCCCCGCGATCTTTGCGACCGAAACCGATGCCGAGCATATCCAAGAGCTTGTGAACGATGGCGTGGTTATCGAAATCCGTCAGGTTCCCAATGACTCAAAGGTACTTGCCAAGGACGTTTTCTAGCTGGAAACATGCCATTGTCTAGCATTTATTAACTAGGTCCTCCTTTCTTTGGCCCGCCGATCATTTGACCGGCGGGCTTTTTATTAAAGAAAAAGCAAAAAAATCTGAAATAGTTCTTGCATAGTTAGTTATATAAAGTATTATAACGTCATGGGATGAATGAAGGGTTCATCCAAGTGAGTTAGGAGTAAGGGATGTTCAATTTCGATGAGCCTCGTTACGAGAAGGTTGTGAGCGATGCCCTCGCTCTCCGTCCTCAGATTGAGGCTGCCGTGGACAAGGTCTGCGAGCAGGGTTATTCCAACATCTTCTTCATCGGCTGCGGCGGCACCTGGGCCCACACGCTCCCGATGAAGTATTGGGTCGAGACCACCACGGCCGACGTCGACGTCCACTGCGAGATTGCCGCTGAGTTCCTCGCATGCCCGCCCAAGACCTTCAACAAGGACTCGGTCTGCGTCTTCTCCACCCGTACCGGCACCACCCCCGAGATCATCGAGGCCGCCAAGTTCTGCCAGGAGCAGGGTGCCCGCACGCTGATGTATGTCTCCAACGACAACACCCCGGCCACTGAGTACGCCGATTACAAGTTCTTCAGCTTCGCCGAGGACGACGTTCTGTGCGAGGCCATCTACACCTACCAGATCACGCTGGTCGCCCGCTTCCTCAAGAACGCCGGCGCCTTCCCCAAGTACGACACCTTCATGGAGGAGTTCGGCAACATCGCTCCGTACCTCATCAAGGCCAAGGACGCTCAGGACGAGCGCTGCGCCGCCATGGCCGAGGACTTCAAGGACACCGATTACCACATGGTGATTGGCTCCGGCATGCTCTGGGGTGAGGCCTACGACTACGCTATGTGCATTCTCGAGGAGATGCAGTGGATCAAGACCAAGTCTATCCACGCCGCCGAGTTCTTCCACGGCACCATCGAACTCTGCGAGGAGGGCACGAGCCTCATCATGCTCTACGGCGAGGACGACACCCGTAAGCTCATGGACCGCGTGGACAACTTCACCCACATGCTCGCCGACGAGAAGGGCGTCCATGTCCGCGTGAACAAGTTCGACACCGCCGAGGTCGAGCTGCCGTTCAGCGACCCCGAGTTCCGCAAGATCGTCTCCCCGATGGTCACCTACACCATCACCGAGCGTCTGAGCTGCCATCTCGAGCACGTCCGTAACCACCCGCTCACCACGCGTCGTTACTATCACCAGATGAACTACTAATCCTCTCAAATTGCTGCGGTTGTCTGCAGGCGAGCTGCGCAGAATGCCTCGCCTGCAGACCTGTTTCTGGGGTTGATCGAAATGGTTGTCCAGTATCTTCTAGTTGCACTGGTCGCATTTATTGCGTCCATGGACGAGCAATTATTTGGCATTACGATGCTTGGTCGTCCGCTGTTTACGAGCCTGTTCGTTGGCTTGATCCTTGGCGATGTCCAGCAGGGCGTTATCGTCGGCGCTGCTTTGGAGTCCATGTTCATGGGCGCCATCATGGTCGGCGCGGCGGTTCCTCCCGAGGTCTATGCCTCCGGCGTGCTTGGCTGCGCGTTTGCCGTCATTACGGGTACGGGCACGGCAACTGCCGTCGCACTCGCCCTTCCCGTCTCCGTCTTCCTTCAGGTGTGGCGCAACTTCTGCTACGCCGTTCCGGGTGCCTTTGCCTGCAAGAAGATTGAGACCGCTCTGGCAAATCGTGATCTTGCCAAGGCGAATCTGTACCATCTGACCATCGTGCCGCTGTCGATTGGCATTCCGTCTGCACTGCTGGTGTTTTGCTCGCTGTTCTTTGGTGCCGACCTCATCAACAATGCGCTTAACGCTATTCCGCAGTTTGTGATGGACGGCCTCAACGTTGCGTCCGGCGTCATGGTCTGCATCGGCTTCGCTCTTCTTATTAGGACCATGGGCGACAACAAGCTGCTTCCTTGGCTGTTCCTGGGATTCATTATGGTCATCTACCTCAAGATGGACGTTATCGGCGTCGCCGCAGCTGCCATTTGCGTCGCACTGCTCCTGGCCTTCCGCGAGGGCTCGTCCGGTCCGCAGACGGTTGCTGCAGATGAAGAGGAGGACTTCTAATGGCTACCCAGAACACCGACCTCAAAGAGGCCAAGAAGGACGCGATTATGAGCCCCGATATGTATCGGAGCATGTTCCTTCGCCAGTTTACGAGCCAGTGCTCGCAGTCGTACGACAAGATGATGGCAATGGGCTTCATGTACACCATTCAGAAGCCCCTGCGAAAGATCTATCCCAACGACGACGATTACTATGCGGCGCTTGATCGCCATACCGAGTTCTTTAACATCACGCCTCATGTGCTTCCGTTTGTAGCCGGCCTAACGGTTTCGATGGAAGAGCAGGCGGCTGCCGATAAGAACTTCGACACGTCCTCGATTAACGCCATGAAGGTCGGCCTCATGGGACCGCTTTCCGGCATCGGCGATTCGTTCTACTGGGGTACGTTCCGCGTGGTCGCCGCCGGCATTGGTATTGGCATCGCGTCGACGGGCAACCCGCTCGGCCCCATCGTGTACGCGCTCATCTACTCCGTGATTAACTTTGCAACGCGTATCGTCGCCGCCCATCTGGGTTACGACCTGGGAACCAAGTTCCTGCAGCAGTCCGAAGAGAACAACCTTATGTCTCGCATGACGCATGCTGCCGGCGTTCTCGGAATGACCGTCATTGGCGCGATGATTGCGGCACAGGTCTCGCTGTCCACGGCTTTGACCTTTGACGTGGGTGGTTCGGAGATTGTCCTGCAGGATCTGTTCGATTCAATCTTCCCCGGTCTGCTGCCCTTGCTGGCAACGTTCGCTTGCGTTGCCCTGTACAAAAAGGGTGTCAAGACCATTTGGATTATTATTGGCATCTTCGCGATCTGCATCATCGGAACGGGCTTGGGAGTGTTCGCAGCGGCGTAATGTTGACCGCTATACTCGCGCGTTGGATAACTAACTGACCGTTTGAAAACGGGGCTCGGCGTAAGGCCGGCCCCGTTTTTTGTTTGACGGATTTTCCGACCGTCCAAAAATTCACGCTCGCTCATCACCCACGTATCTCTCATCTCTCATTCGTCACTAATATGAGAGATAACTGAAAGACGAGAGATAAATATGAGAGATAACTGATCAGCAAAGAGACAAGCAATCATGGTATTGTCTCAATAATGATTGTTCTACCAGCAAAAACATGTTTAAATGAAACAGATGGCAGACATCTTATCTTTCATCTCTCACTTATCTCTAATATGAGAGATAGGAGTAAGATGAGAGATAATTACGAGAGATAACTGAGAGACGAAGGAAATCTATTCGCGGCATTCTCCGTCGGGCCGAGCGAAAGGACATGCAGATGAACGAAAACGAGCTGACCGGTCTGCTCGAGTCTTTAAAGCGCATGGGCTCGGACGATCTTAACGTCGAGGTCAAGGAGAGCGCCACGACGCTTTCCCGCGACGTATGGGAAACGGTTAGCGCATTCGCGAATACCGCTGGCGGAATTATCGTGCTCGGCGTGAGCGAGCGCGCGGGCTTTGTCCCGGTTGAGAACTTTGAGACCGAGAAGGTGCTCAACCAATTCGTAGCGGGCATGGGCGATGCCGGCGGTCGCGGAAAACTGGCCAATCCGCCCAAATACACCATTGAGCGCGTGGAGCTCCAGGGCACCGTGGTTCTGGTCATCACAATTGAGGAGCTCGACCCGTCGAGCAAGCCTTGTTATGTCATAGAGCGGGGCGCTCAAGGCGGCAGCTACAAACGCATCGATGACAAAGATGTTCCGCTTTCGTCGACCGAGGTCCTGTCCTTGTCGTCGTATGAGCGGACGAGCTCCAGTGATCGCGATGCAGTGCCCGGTGCGGTCGCAGGCGATCTTGACGAGGCCCTGGTCGACCGCACGATAGAGCGTGCTTTCTCGCTGACACCCCGGGCAATGCGCGGCGCGCCGGACAAGAAAACGAAGCTGGAGCGCCTGAATTTCCTCGACTCCCAGGGCAATGTTACTAAGGCCGGGCTCCTGGCTGCGGGTGCCTATCCTCAGCAGTTCTATCCTAAGCTCTTTATCGATGTGGCGGTCTATGCCGGAACGCAGAAGGGCGCGGCGGGGTCGTTGAGGTTCATGGACCGTACAATCTGCGAGGGAACGTTGGGCGAAATGATCTCGGATGCCGTCGCGGCAGTCGCCAAGAATTTGCGGCGAACCTCGATGATCCAAGGCGTCTCGCGTGTCGACTCGCTGGAGATTCCCGAGGAGGTCCTGCGCGAGGCAATCGCCAACGCCGTAATCCACCGAGAATACGGAGATCGGTTCTGTGGGCAGTCGATCGCTGTTGACGTCTTTGATGACCGTATCGAAGTGACGAACCCCGGCGGCCTATACGGAGGAAAGACTCGCGAGAACCTGTTTGACGGCAGCTCCCGATGTCGCAATGCGACGCTTGTGAAACTGATGTCGATTGTTCCGCTGCCGGATGGTGCAGGTTCGCCGGCTGAGGGCAATGGCTCAGGCATCCCGATGATGTTCGACGCCATGCGCGCGCATGGTTTGTCGGAGCCTCTGTTTTGCCCTGGTTTTGACCGGTTTAAGGTTGTCCTCTATCGCTCAAAGGTTGAGCAGGTCGATCATGGCGGGGACCTGATCATGGCGGCCCTCAAGCGCTATGACGAGTTGGGAACGCGCGAGCTGGCAGAATGCACGGGACTCACCGTCTCCCAGGTTAGGTCGCGCGTCAACGCGCTCATTGCTCAAGGCGAGCTTGAGCCCACGGCGCCGGCGACGAGCCGCAACCGCAAGTATCGACTGTCGGAGCGCGTGGGATAGATGCGTTAGTGGACGAGGCGACCCAATAATCGACCCTCGATTGGCGTCCATTAAGGTAAAGCGGTTGTTGCCCAGTCGACGGTGATGCTAAAGACTCGGCTTACGCCGGCATGGCCCCGAACCCGTCTATCAGGAACAGCCTGAGAACCAGCTTGATGACATTTCCCGGTTTGACTTCTGCCGCGTCAAAGACGTGGCGCTCGGCGAGCTCGCTGCAGTATGCATAGATGTCGCGGATAAGGTCCGCGCCCGAGAGCGTAAACATGTAGCCTGCGTCCGAAAGCGCATTGGGCGCGGCAGGCAACTTGGCCATGTGACAGAACGTTTGCAGGTCGGGCGCCATAACGTTCTGGTAGTCGAGGTGGCCGTTGGCATCCTGCGCGGCAAGCTCCAATTGGCGCACAAAATCCAGCGCCGCCGCTAACACAAAGCTCGGCGTAGGCGCATTGACGTCCTGAGTGGTCGCCACAAGCCTGCCCGCCGCCTGCGTGACAAGCCAAGCGACCTCGCGCTGGCAACGCACGGCCTTGCGCGTAACCGGCTTGATGGACGAAGAAGAAACGCTTCCCTTGGGCGGATTCGAAACAGCCACAAGAACCTCCCATGAACGACCCGGCCCAACAAGCCCGGATGAAACACGTGCTACATCAGTATACAGGGAAGTGGGGTAGCGGGGTACAAGCACGCCAGCGGCAAACCGAGAGCATCAACGATGTGCCGATCGCGGAATGAGATCTCGTAATAATTGACTCTCGGCCATATTATTGAGGGGCATGACTCGCGTTCGTATGGTTGTAGGTGCTGGCGATGAACGACATTGACCTTGCTGTTCCGTTGATGGATGGACCAAGCTATGACCGCGCCTGCAGTCTCGTGCCTTCCGAATACGTTGAGGCATGGGAGTGGTTTCTGGGTGAGGAACAGCGCGGCGGCGTTTGGACCAGCCTTCCGCACCACACCAAGGAAGATAGCCCTCAGTATCAGTACCGTTTGAGAATTGGCTCGGACTTCTTTCCCGTAACGCGGGATTCAGGGATCTTCTGGCCGGGCCAGGATCGGGTGAAGCAAGATCCCAATAAGATCTTTGCGCTTTCGGTCCATAACTCTAAAAAGAGCTTCTACACCGATGTGCCTCCGCTCTATTTGGATGACGGTACGTGGGTCATTAAGTATTCGGTCCAAGCGCCAGGCGCCGTTGGTTCTCGAGACCAGAATTACAACCGTAAAATGCTCAACTGCATGGAATGTGGCGTCCCAGTCGGAGTCATATTTGCAACCGAGGTGGGCTATAAGGTGCTCGGCCTTGCGTTTGTTGAGCGGTTCGAGCCCGAAAACGGATGGTTTGTTCTGCACGGTCCTGTTCATAAAGGCGGACCGGACCCTCGTTTTGCGCCCGACATGAGTTATCTGAAGCACATACCCGTCGATATTGAGTTTGCCGGACAGGGTGTGACCGACGACGAAAAGGTCCGCTATGCGTTAAGGCGCGAGCGATTGGGGCAGCAATGGTTCCGCAAGCAGCTCGTTGCCGCCTATGATGGCCGTTGCGCGGTGTCGGACTGCGGCGTCAGCGAAGCTCTGGAGGCTGCACATATCGAGAATTACTCGGGACCCAAATCGCAGGTTGCCAGCAACGGTATTCTGCTTCGGCGCGATCTTCATTCCCTATTTGATGCTCACCTGATTTCGTTTGAGCCTGTTTGCGGCGAATATCGGCTGTGCGGATCGTACCTGCTGGATAAGACCGACTACGCTTCCTTTGCGGGTGCGACGCTAAGGCAGCCGAATGAGCGTCAGTGGCGACCCGATACGGTGTTTCTTGAGGCCCATCGCATTGAGTTCGATCGCTCGGAAAAGAAGCGTGAAAAGGCGGGGCTTCTGCCGTATTAGCGTATTTGGCTTTGGCATTCTTTGACGATCGTGTTGTTTGATCGGATCGCGTGGCGATGCAATCTCGCGCCCGCCCGCCGGTGCATGCTCTTCCTGATTTGTATAGCGAGAGGGGAGCGTGTATGAGCTGGCGAGGCGATATTGCGATGGGGAAGTACGGAAAACTGCCGTGTGCCCTTATAGACAACAATATGTTTCCGAGCGTAGAGGTTGATTGCGGGTCGTTTGTCGTCACCTGCCCTTGCTGCGGCTCGCAAATACCGTGTCTCGACATTCGGTTTATCGATGCGCGCGACAGACTCAGCGACGAAGTGAGAAAACGGACAGGCGTTCATATGCCGGTGTATCCGGAGAAATGCCCTGTTTGTGGCCTCGATATCGTGTACGACGCCGGCGACGAGGGATAGGTGATGCGGAGGAGTTGGCTGTGAGTGTCTTTTGCCTCTACAAATAAATCCCCTCACCGAGCTGCTTGTGGAACTCGGCGTGATGGTCGCGTGCCCAGGTAAAGAGCGCCTGGTCAAAATTGGTACGCGTGGCCGGGACGCCAAAGACGCCGGCAACTTCGACGCGTATAAACTCCAGTGCCGGCAGCTTGTTGATGGCAGTGAGGGCAAACGGGGACGAGGGCTCCTCGAACAGATAGCGACTGCCTTGCAGCGCGTCGCAACTGGTGCACGTGTTGCCGAGCGACGGGGCTTTGGAGGCTCGCGCGCCTACGGGCTTGTAGCCGCAGCGCTTATGAAGGTAGTCGCGGATCTCGCCCGGCACGCAGCCAAGAGCGGGCACGATGGCGAGTGCGTTGGCGTTGGCCGTGTCGATGGCAATGTACCTGGCTTCGTTGGGCGCGTGCGCGATGGCGATGCTCTCGTCGTTATCGGTTCGATAGGGAATGCCGAAGGCCGCGACCGAGGTCTCTTTGTGACACTTCCAGCACTCGCGCTTGCCCAGTACTAGATATATATACGGCGCTGAGGGGTCGGATCGGTCAACACCGGGCAGCCACTCGGCAAAGGGCTCGGGGTTGACGCCGCTGGGTACATACCAGATCTTCTTGGTCCGGTCCCATTTGGCGCCCAGCGCCTTGGCTTCTTCTTTGTGCGAAAAGGGGACATCGAGCTCGGTGCGCATGGCGGCTCCTTGGTGCTGCAGGTGCAAGTGGCTCAAGGATACCGCAGGGCGCAGACATCGCGGCGTTTTGTCGAGAAGTTGCGGCTCGGATGGGTTCGAGACGCGTTGGTCTCGGCCTCGGTGGCTATTGACGCGGTTTTGTGCATGGGCAGGGTGGTTGCTTGGGCGGTTGGAGCTGCCAGCGGATTTGGCGACATAAAACAAAACAGCTCAGAGACATAGTCTCTGAGCTGCGAACATTTGGTGGGCGTTAGAAGATTTGAACTTCTGACCTCTTCCGTGTCAGGGAAGCGCTCTCCCCCTGAGCTAAACGCCCGATCAAGGGTGCGCAAGCGCGCAAGGGATAATATAACGGAGCCTGAACTCGGTGGCAAGAACATTTTTAAAAATCGCTTACATTGTGGAATTCGGGGGCTTTGTTATATCCATTTCAAAAGAGCCTGCTGCCGCGATTTGGCTGTCGCATAATGCAAGCCCATTGTGGTATCGAGCTATGGAAAGACGTCTGCGGAATTGTCCTACCGATAAACGGACAAGCCTCCAGCTGGTGCCTTTGCCGTGGTAAGGTAAGCCGAATTGCTTCCAGACTGTTTTGGGGGAGTGGAATGAGCAAAGAGTGTGTCGAGCAGGTCGAAGGCGCAGGGGCTTCGGTGCCGATGACCGATATATCGAACATTGATGTGCCCGAGGGCACTGACGAGCTCAGCCGCAGTACCCGCCGTGCATGGCGCGACCGCCTGAACAGTGCGTCGACGCGCAAGATGATTACGGGCGTTCTGGCCACGCTGGTGGGTGGTTCGTTTTGGGGTTTTTCGGGTACCAGCGCGAGTTTTTTGTTCGATACCTACCATGTCGATACGCTGTGGCTTATGAGCATACGACAGATTCTCGCCGGCCTGCTCTTTATGGCTGTGGTTGTCACGCGCGACCGCGCACGCCTGGTCAAGCTTTGGACGACGCCCGCTGATCGCAAGCAGCTGCTGCTTTTTACCGCTTTTGGCCTGCTCTTTAACCAGTTTTGTTATCTTTCGGCCGTGCGCCTGACCAATGCCGGGACCGCGACGGTGCTCCAGTGCCTGCAGCTGGTCATCATCATGGGCTACGCCTGCGTGGTCGATCGCCGCATGCCGCGCGCTCGCGAGGCGATCGGCATTGGTCTGGCCCTCGGCGGTACCTTTTTAATCGCTACCGGCGGCGACCCTACCAGTCTGAGCATATCGCCGCTTGGCCTGGTCGCAGGCCTTATGTGTGCGGTTAGCGCCGCCTGTATGGCGGTGATTCCCGCCAAGATTCTGTCCGAATACGGCAGCCCTATTGTTACGGGTTCGGCTATGCTTACGGCGGGTGTCGTTTCGAGCGTCTTTGTGCAGCCGTGGGCTCATATGCCGGCCCTCGATACTGCTGCCGTCGAAGCGCTCGCGGTGTTTGTGATCGTGGGCTCTTTCCTGGCGTATATGCTGTATATGCAGGGCGTTAAGGACATCGGCTCGGTGCGTGCGAGCCTCATCGGAACCGTGGAGCCGGTCTCGGCGACCATCACCAGCGCCGTTATGCTGGGCACGGTATTTTTGCCGACCGACCTTATCGGCTTTGCCATGATTATCGTAATGATGTTTTTAACGGTGTAGCCCCTGCGGTTGCTTTAAAGGATAATGGGCTGGCGGCGCGTTGCTTTGGCGGCGCGCCTTTGTCTATAGAGAGGACCTCTTATGAAGTACTTTGGCACCGACGGATTTCGCGGCGAGGCCAACGTTGGGCTGACGGTAGAGCACGCTTATAAGATCGGCCGCTTTGTGGGCTGGTATTACGGCGCCAACCGCGGGGCCAAGGCGCGCGTGATCGTGGGCAAGGACACGCGTCGCTCGAGCTATATGTTCGAGGCGGCGCTGGTGAGCGGCCTGGTCGCGAGCGGCGCGGACGCCTACATGCTGCACGTGATCCCGACGCCGGGCGTGGCGCATCAGACCGTGGAGGGCTGCTTCGATTGCGGCATCATGATTAGCGCGAGCCACAACCCGTTTTGCGATAACGGCATCAAGCTCGTCAACAGCGACGGCTTCAAGATGGACGAGGACGTGCTGGAACTCATCGAGGATTACATCGATGGCAAGGGCGAGGTGCCGCTGGCCACGGGCAACCAGATCGGTGCCACGGTGGACTATATGCAGGGCCGCAACCGCTATATTGCCTCGCTCATCGCGAGCGCGAACTTTTCGCTGCAGGGCGTCAAGATCGGCTTGGACTGCGCCAACGGCTCGGCGTCCTCGGTGGCCAAGCCGGTGTTCGACGCGCTGGGCGCCGATGTGTGCGCGTAATCAACGCCGCGCCCGACGGATTTAACATCAATGTGGACTGTGGCTCCACGCATATGGAGCGCCTGCAGCGCCACGTAGTGGAGCAGGGCCTGGACGTGGGCTTTGCCTACGACGGCGATGCCGACCGCTGCCTGGCCGTGGACGAGCGCGGCCGTGTGGTCGACGGCGATCAGATCCTGTACGTGTGCGGCGTGTACCTGAACAAGCACGGTCGCCTTTCGGGCGGTACCGTGGTGCCGACGATCGCCAGCAACTTTGGCCTGGTCAAGTCGCTGGAGCTTGCCGGTCTGAGTGCCGTGACCAGCGGCGTGGGCGACCGTCACGTGTACGCCAAGATGCGCGAGGGCGGCTACAGCCTGGGCGGCGAGCAGACGGGCCACACGATCTTTGGCGATATCGAGCGCACGGGCGACGGCATTATGACCTCGCTGCGCGTGATGGAAGTGATTCGCGCCGAGCGCGAGACGCTCTCGCAGCTCACGGCTCCGTGCAAGCTGCTGCCGCAAGCGCAGGTTGCCGTGCGCGTGGCCGATAAGGACGCTGCGCTTGAGAACATGGGCGTGCAGAACGCGATCGCCGAGGCCGAGGCCGCGCTCGCGGGCGAGGGCCGCGTGCTCGTGCGCAAGAGCGGAACCGAGTCGGTAATTCGCGTTTTGGCCGAAGCCCCCGACCAAGCAGCCGCCGACGCCGCCATGAAGCGCATCGCCAACGCACTCGAGGCTCTGTAGGGGCTTTCGGGGCTGTTTAGCAGGGGGTTATTAATAGGTTGTGGCCAAAAAGTGGCAAATATGAGTACTGTTACGAATTTAGTAACAGCATTTTTCGCCTCCAAAGCCCATGCTGGCGCCATTTGAACACCATTCCGACTTGCATATTTCCCCATATGTCTAATAAAAGAGGTCCTAAGTAAGAATAAATCTCACTTAGGACCTCTTTTTTACCCAAATTAAATGTTACAAGCATGGCAGCAGTACTCAAATTTGCCCTTTTTTGACCACGGCCCTCGGAGTGCTGCTTTAGGTCTTACAGCTCGTACAGCGTGGTGAACTTGTCCTGCAGGTAGCTGCAGTAGTAGCGGGCGTCAAAGTCCATGCCGCATGCGCCCTTGATGAGTTCAGGCGCGTCTTTGGCGCGACCCCACTGCCAAATGTGCTCGCCCAGCCAGGCGCGGACGGGCGTCAGATCGCCGCTCGCGCAGGCACCGGTAAGGTCGACGCCGTCGCGGCACATGGCCGGCACGAACATGGCGTCGTAGGCGCTACCCAGCGCATAGGTGGGGAAGTAGCCAAACGAGCCACCGCTCCAGTGCGTATCCTGCAGGCAGCCGTGCGTGTCGTCGGGAACGGGAATGCCCAGGTACTCGTCCATAAAGCGATTCCAAAGCGCGGGGATGTCCTTGGCCGTGGCCTCGCCGGCAAACAGCATGCGCTCGATCTCGTAGCGCACCATAACGTGCAGCGGATAGGTGAGCTCGTCCGCCTCGGTGCGGATCAACGACGGCTGCGCGATGTTCACGGCGTGGTAGAGCGTATCCTCGTCCACGCTGCCATAGACCTCGGGCGCGTGACGGCGCAGTACCTCGAGCAGCGGGCCCATAAAGGCGCGGCTGCGACCCACGGTGTTCTCGAAAAAGCGGCTCTGGCTCTCGTGGATGCCCATGGAGGTGCCGCCCTCCAGGCAGGTGCGCGCATAGGCAGGATTGACGCCCAGCTCGTACATGGCGTGGCCCGCCTCGTGGATGATGCTGTAGACGTTGGAGATGCAGTCGTCCTCGTAGATGTGCGTCGCGATGCGCGCGTCGCCCACGGCAAAGCCCTCGCTAAACGGGTGCTCGGTAAAGGCAAGCGTGGTGTCGTTCAGGTCCAGGCCGACGAGCTTCATAAGGTCGAAGCTCATGGCACGCTGGACGGCCTCGGGCACGCGAGCGTGCAAAAAGTCGGCAGCGGGCTGCTGGCCGCGCTCGCCGATGGCGTGCACGAGCGGCACGACCGTCGCCTTGACCTCATCACAAAACGCGTCGAAGCTCTTGGCGGAAAGGCCGCGTTCGTACTGGTCGAGCCAAACATCGTACGGGTCGCGCTTTGGGTCCATGAGCTCGGCCTGATGCTTAAGCTGGCCGACGATTCTATCCACATAGGGCTCAAAGCTCGCCCAGTCATTGGCCGTCTTGGCCTTGTGCCACACGGCGTCGGCCTCGCAGGTGAGCCTGGTCCAGGCCTCGGCCTCCTCGGTGGGAATGACGCTCGCTTCACGCTGGTCGCGGCCGAGCACGCGGATCTCGTCGAGCAGCTGCGGGTCGTCGATCTTGCCGCCGGCGACGGTCTCGCGTGCCAGCGAGCGCACGAGTTCGACAGACTTTTCGCTGGTCAGGAGCTTATGGTGCTCGCCGGCAAGGGTGCCCATGGCGTCGGCACGGGCGGCGGCACCGTTGGCGGGAGCAATGGTCGCGCCGTCAAACTCGGCAATCTTGAGCAGGTACTCGCGGGTCCACAGCTTGCCCTCGAGCTTGCGGAATTTTTTGACGGCCTTATCGACCTTCATGCCTTTGGGCGTCTTGCCCGCTGCGGGCTTGGCTTTCTTATCGAGTTTCTTTCCCATACCATATCCTTGATCTCGCGAGCCGAGCACCACGGATAGGCGCACGGCCAGTTTGCACAGCTACTTGCCTTGTACCCAGCACGAACAAAATGGAACGCGGCGATGCGCCCACACAATGTGCTATCCTATAGCCCAATGCGTTGACGGAGAGGGTTTTGCCCGCCGCGTCGCCGGCAAGAGAGGGAAGGTCATGGGCTGCAAGCCTTCCTGCGGTGGCAAGGGCCAAGCGTTCACTCCCGAGCAGCAACCTCAACGGGCGCGCGGCCAGTGGCGGCGATGTCCCCAGTAGGGAAGCCGTGAGCCTCGCGACAAGGGGCAAAGAGTGGGCGCGACGGGCCAGACATCCGTCGGGTCAAACAAGGTGGTACCGCGGAATTCAACCGTCCTTGGGCAATGCACATGCCCGAGGGCGGTTTTTTGTTACCGAACCGGGCCGCGTTTTCGCAACGTCAGACGGCGGCAGCCGCCTCGGCAAGCGAGGAGCGCGAGAGACGAAAGGGAAGACATGAGTCTGATTGATGATCTGGTCAAACTCGAGGAAGAGGCCAAGGAGCTCGTCGCAGGCGCCGACGACGCCGCCAAGCTCGAGGCTGCGCGCGTTGAGCTGCTCGGCCGCAAGGGCCGCATCACCGGCCTGATGCGCATGATGGGCAAGCTCGCCCCCGAGGATCGTCCCATGATGGGCAAGCGCGCCAACGAGATGCGCCAGCTGATCGAGGGCATGCTTGACGAGCGCACCACCGAGATGAAGGCCGCCGCCCTCAAGCACGCACTCGAGCACGAGGCCGTCGACATCACGCTGCCGGGCATCCGTCCGCAGATCGGTCGCCAGCACCTGATCAAGCAGATCATCGAGGAGGCCGAGGACATCTTCTGCGGCATCGGCTACACCGTCGAGTCCGGCCCCATGGTCGACACCTCCTACTACAACTTCACTGCGCTCAATGCTCCCATGGATCACCCGAGCCGCTCGGCCCGCGATACCTTCTACGTGGTCGACAACAACCCCGGCAGCGTCGCGCACCCCGAGGCACACGCCCATGGCGAGTCCGACGTGCTGCTTCGCACCCAGACTTCGGGCGTGCAGATCCACACCATGGAGTCGCAAAAGCCGCCCATCTACATGATCTGCCCGGGCACCGTCTATCGTCCCGACACGGCCGACGCCTGCCACCTGCCGCAGTTCAACCAGATCGAGGGCCTGGTCGTCGACGAGGGCATCACCTTTGGCGACCTCAAGGGCACGCTCGACTACTTTGTTAAGTGCATGTTTGGCGAGGATCGCAAGACGCGTTACCGCCCGCACTTCTTCCCCTTCACCGAGCCTTCCTGCGAGGTGGACGTGAGCTGCCACGTGTGCGGCGGCAAGGGCTGCAACTTCTGCAAGCACAGCGGCTGGATCGAGATCCTGGGCTGCGGCATGGTCGACCCCAACGTCCTTATCAACTGCGGCATCGACCCCGAGAAGTACACCGGCTTCGCCTTCGGTATTGGCGCCGAGCGCGTCGCGGCCCTACGCTACGACCTGCCGGACCTGCGCACGTTGATGACGGGCGATATGCGCTTCTTGAACCAATTTTAAGTTGACCTGTCCCGGCGGCTTCCCGAGCCACCGCACCTTGCCTTTCAATCGTCGGTTGCGTACCTAAGTACGCGGCCCTCCTCTTTCAAGGCAATCTGCGGCACCTCGGAAACCCGTTTCCGTAGCTGGAGTTTTCCGTCTGTTTATTGCAGACGTTACAGATGAAAGGAGACCAGTTAGATGCGCGTTTCTTACGACTGGCTCAAGACCATGATCGATATTCCGGAGGATCCCAAGACCCTTTCGGACGAATATATCCGTACCGGCACCGAGGTCGAGGCGATCGACACCGTGGGCGAGTCCTTCGACCACGTGGTGACTGCCAAGGTGCTCACCAAGACCCCGCATCCCGATAGCGACCACATGTATGTGTGCTCGGTCGACGTGGGCGACAAGAACCTCGACGCCGACGGCAACCCCGCTCCGCTGCAGATCGTCTGCGGCGCGCAGAACTTCGAGGCCGGCGACCACATCGTCACGGCAATGATTGGCGCTGTCCTGCCCGGCGACGTCAAGATCAAGAAGAGCAAGCTTCGCGGCGTCGTGTCCATGGGCATGAACTGCTCTGCGCGCGAGCTCGGCCTGGGCGGCGACCACTCCGGCATCATGATCCTGCCCGAGGATACGCCCTGCGGCATGCCGTTTGCCGAGTACGTGGGCTCGAGCGACACCGTGCTCGACTGCGAGATCACGCCCAATCGTCCCGACTGCCTGTCCATGATCGGCATGGCCCGCGAGACCGGCGCCATCTTCGATCGCGATTTCCGCGTTGAGCTGCCCACCATCAAGGCCGAGACCGGCCGCGCGACCGACGACGAGCTTTCGGTCGAGATTGCCGACGAGGGCCTGTGCGACCGCTATGTCGCCCGCATCGTGCGCAACGTGAAGGTCGGCCCCTCGCCCGACTGGATGGTCAAGCGCCTCAACGCCTTGGGCGTGCGTCCGCACAACAACATTGTCGACATCACCAACTACGTGATGATGCTCACCGGTCAGCCGCTGCACGCCTTTGACCTGGACACCTTTGCCGAGCGCGAGGGCAGGCGCCGCGTGGTGGTTCGCGCCGCCCAGCAGGATGAGAAGTTCACGACGCTCGACGGCGAGGAGCGCACGCTCGACGCCGGCATGGGCCTTATCACTGACGGCGAGCGCCCCGTGGCGTTGGCTGGCGTTATGGGCGGCATGGATTCCGAGATCGAGGACGATACCGTCGATGTGATGGTCGAGAGCGCCTGCTTCAACGCCGGTCGCACCTCGCACACCAGCCGCGATCTGTCGCTGATCTCTGATGCCTCCATTCGATTTGAGCGCCAGGTCGACGAGACCGGCTGCGTGGATGTCGCCAACGTCACGTGCGCGCTCATCGAGGAGATCGCCGGCGGCGAGGTCGCTCCCGGCTACGTGGATGTGTTCCCCGCGCCCAAGACCATCGACAGCATTAATCTGCGCCTGGCCCGCGTGCATGCCATCTGCGGCGCCGACATCGAGCCTGACTTTATCGAGCGCTCGCTCACCCGCCTGGGCTGTACCGTCGAGCGCGACGGCGAGGACTTCGTGGTCACCCCGCCGAGCTTCCGCCCCGACCTGCCGCGCGAGATTGACCTGATCGAGGAGGTCCTGCGCCTGTGGGGCATGGGCCGTGTGACGGCGACCATCCCGGCTGCCAAGAACCACATCGGCGGCCTGACTCGCGAGCAGAAGCTCACCCGTAAGGTCGGCGAGATCCTGCGCGCCTGCGGCCTCAACGAGACCACGACCTTTGGCTTTGCCGCCCCGGGCGACCTGGAGAAGATCGGTATGTCCACCGAAGGCCGCGGCTGCCCCGTGGTGCTCATGAATCCGCTGGTAGCCGAGCAGACCGAGATGCGTCGTTCGCTGCTGCCGGGCTTGCTGCAGTCCGTGGCCTACAACGAGGCACACGGTACGCCCAACGTGCACCTGTACGAGGTCGGCAGCCTGTTCCACGGCCGTGAGAACGCCAGCCTGCCCAAGGAGACCAAGTCCGTGGCGGGCGTGCTCTCGGGCCAGTGGAGCGAGCAGTCCTGGAATATGAAGTACCGCAAGCTGCGCTTCTTCTTTGGCAAGGGCATTGTCGAGGAGTTGCTCGCCCAGCTGCGCATCGAGAAGGTTCGCTTCCGTCCCGTTGAGGGCGAGGGCTATGCCTTCCTGCAGCCGGGTCGTGCTGCCGAGGTTCTGTCCGGCGGTACCGTGCTGGGCTGGGTCGGCGAGATCCACCCCGAGGCGCGCGAGGCGATGGGCATCGATGAGGTCGTCGTTGCCTTTGAGCTCGATCTGGACAAGTTGATCAAGGGCGCCCGCAACCAGGAGAACTATCGCGAGTTCTCGCAGTACCCGGCTGTTGAGCACGACCTTGCTATCGTGGTCGACAACGCTGTGACCTGCGAGGATCTTGAGCGCCGCATTACCAGCGCCGGCGGCAAGCTGCTCGAGGGCGTGCGCCTGTTCGATGTCTACCGCGATCCCATCCGCATCGGAGCGGGCAAGAAGTCCATGGCCTTTGCGCTTACGTATCGCTCCGACGACCACACGCTCACCAGCGAAGAGGTCGAGAAGGCGCACCAGAAGATCGTCACCAAGGTGTGCAAGGGCGTAAACGGCGAGGTCCGCGGCTAGGGCTTGCGCTGGGTATAGGCCAGCGGTGGCTGCCGCCGAGTCCTACGTGACCGCGGTGTTCGGTATAAGGCACCGTTGATCCTGCATATATGACACGCGCATTACATAACGGCGTGCTGCTTTGTCGGCAGCACGCCGTTTTGCTATGATAGCCCGCGGCGTGTTACGAATCTGACAATGCGTAACACTGACAAGGTGATTTAAGCGGCGTTGCAATTCTGTGCGTCGACAACCGGGAGGCGTACATGCACATTCCAGATAATTATCTGTCCCCGCAGACCGATGCCGTCATGGCGGTGGCAATGGTGCCCGTTTGGGTCCACTGCATCAAGAAGGTGCGCGCCACGCTCGATCGCGAGCACATGGCTTTCCTGGGCATCTGTGCAGCATTTTCCTTCTTGCTCATGATGTTTAACGTTCCGCTGCCCGGTGGCACCACGGGTCACGCCGTTGGCGGCGCGCTCATCGCGCTGTTGTTGGGCCCGGAGGCCGCTGCCATTGCCGTCTCGGTCGCGCTGGCGCTGCAGGCGCTGCTATTTGGCGACGGCGGCGTTCTGTCGTTTGGCGCCAACTGCTTTAACATGGCCTTTGTGCTGCCGTTTGCCGCCGCTATCGTGTTTCGTGCGCTCAACAGCCGTCTGCACGACAAGAGCTGGGGCACCTCGGTTTCTGCCATCGTGAGCGGCTGGGTCGGCCTGTGCCTGGCGGCCCTGTGCGCGGCAATCGAGTTTGGTATTCAGCCGATGCTCTTCACGAATGCTTCGGGCGCTCCGCTGTACTGCCCCTTCCCGCTGTCCGTGGCTATTCCTGCCATGTTGATCCCGCATATGCTGGTCGCCGGCGTGGTTGAGGGCGTGGCGACGGCCGCCATCTACGGCTTCATTAAGAAGACGGCGCCGGGCGTTATCGTCGGGCCTGAGGCCGTCGATGGCCAGCTTGCTGCCGAGGGCGCTGCTGCCAAGAAGGCCTCGCTGGTTCCTACGCTCATCCTGGTCGCTGTGCTCGTGGCTGCAACGCCGCTGGGCCTGCTGGCCACGGGTGACGCATGGGGCGAGTGGGACGCCGAGGGCGCCGCGACCGCCGTCCAGGAAGCCGGCGACGATAGCCTGCAGGCTTCGGTCGGCCTCGATACCCCGACCTTTGCCGATGCGCTGCCCACGGGTGATTACCTTCAGGCCTATTCCGAGGAGCAGGGTCTTGGCTTTGCCGGCCAGGCCGCGATGTATGTTCTTTCGGGTGTGATTGGCGTGGCGGTGCTCACCATCGTATTCCGCCTGGTCTCGCTGACGGTCAAGGAAAGCGGTACTCATGGCAATAGCCGAGCTGCCTAGCTGGCTTGCGGTCGAGCAGCGTTACGAGCCCGCGGGGGCTCGGCATCGCGTGATGCAAAAGAATGTCCTGCACCTGGCGAGCCTGCTTGAGCGGGTTCGCCTGGGTGGAGGCGCGCACGAGGGCGGGTCGATGGTCGACCGCGCCCTTTCTTGCGTTTCGGCTCCGGTGCGCCTGGTGGGGATGTTCGTTTGCGTCCTGTGCGTGTGTCTGACGCAGAGCCCGCTGTACCTCATGTTGATGGCGGCTATCGCACTGGTGCTCGTTGCTGTTCGCCCCGTACGCGGGCTGCGGGCAACCTTTGTGCCGGCGTTGGCTGCCGCGGGGTTTGCCGTGGTTCTGGCGCTGCCTGCCTTGCTACTGGGTGCTTCTGCCACGGGCGCCATGCTCAAGATTGCACTCAAGACCTTCATTAATGTGTCGCTGGTGCTGGGCGTTTCGTGGACGCTCACGTGGAGTCGCATGTCGGCGGCGCTTAAGATGTTGCGCCTGCCCGACGAGGTTATCTTTACGTTTGATATGGCACTCAAGCATATCGAGGTGCTGGGACGCACGGCGCACGAACTGTGCGAATCGGTCATGCTGCGCAGCGTTGGCCGTGCGCCTGAGGGATTTTCGCGTACCGATTCGATCGCGGGTATCATGGGCATGACCTTTATCAAGGCGATGGAATGCAGCCGCGCGATGGACGAGGCCATGCTGTGCCGCGGCTTTGCCGGTGCGTACCCGGCGCCCATGCGCGCCGGGTTTGGCTGGCGCGATGCGGTCTATGCGGCCGGCGTGGCGCTGCTGGCGGTGTTGTGCGCGGTGCTGTAGCGCGGGCGGTCGATCCGTCGATGTGAATAGGGAAGGGCGACGTTTTGGCAAACGATACAAATGGCGCAGTGGGCGTGAGCGGTGCCGCCGGCGCCGAGACCACGCCGCTCATCGAGCTACGCGACGTGATGTTTTCCTATGCGGGGCATACGGTTGTCGATGGTGTGTCGCTGCAGGTCGATCGTGGTGAACTCGTTGCCCTGCTCGGTCCCAACGGTTGTGGCAAGACGACGATTATGCGCCTTATTAACGGCCTTGAGCTTGCGGACGCAGGGGCATACCTGTTTGACGGGCATGTGATCGATGCGGCGTTTCTAAAAGATTCCGCGGCCGCTCAGCGTTTTCATCAGCGCGTGGGCTTTGTGTTCCAGAATGCCGACGCCCAGCTGTTCTGCGCCACGGTGGGCGAGGAGGTCGCATTTGGCCCGGCTCAAATGGGGCTGCCGGCAGACGAGCTCGAGCGCCGCGTGCGCGATGCCATGGGGCTGTTCCAGGTTGCCGACCTCTCCGACGCCTCTCCCTATCAGCTCTCGGGCGGGCAAAAGAAGCGCGTTGCGCTGGCTGCGGTGGTGTCGATGAACCCGGATATCTTGGTCCTCGACGAGCCTACCAATGGGCTTGACGAGGATTCATGTGACATCGTGGTCAACTTCTTGCTGGCCTACGTCGCGGCGGGTAAGACGGTCTTGATGAGCACGCATCACCAAGATTTGGTGCGCCGCCTGGGGGCCCGTGCAATCTATATCGATCGATATCACCATGTGGTCGAGGCGCCTTCGCCGTCGTATGGAACCGAAAGCGGTGCTACGGACTAGTTGGTTGATTTCCGATCTCAGCCGAACACATTGAGCAAATAGGTCATTCCCGCACTT